>JBAXKA010000006.1:0-32484 GCA_037137555.1 Candidatus Moraniibacteriota bacterium | reverse complement strand
TTATTTGGAGATTATCTAGGCCTTGTTGGATGTGGTAGTTTGGTTTTTTGGTATGATAAATAGCCCTTTCCTTTTTTGAGGTTAGCTTGAATGATAAAAATGAAATGAAGTTATTTTTTAGTTTAGATAACAGATGCATTTTTATTTTGTTTTAATTAATACTACTTAGTTATTGTAGCACATATTCTTAAAATGCAACAATTTTTTATTTCTTGCTAAAACATTTCACCACTATTTCAAAATCTCGTCCGTGCAATAATTTCTTGATTGACAATGTGGCGATCACGCCCATAAGTCAACCGAGATAATTCCTTGATCGCATTAGCTATTTCTTGATCGCCCTTGGTTGGAGGAAAACCTTGGATATTAAAAGGTTTAGTTAAAACGCCATCAATCAACACTTTGGCAAATCCTTTATGATTATCCACATTAACTAAATCATCGCGTGAAAAAACGGGAGCGACTTGCTTTTCCAAAAATTCCGCATCTTCCGGACCAACCCGATATAAAATCATCGAACCAATATTACCAAAGACTGCCTTGGAAATATCTTCTTTCAATTGAGCAATAAATTGATGAGCGATATTCAAACACAAGCGATATTTTCTCGCCTCACTGAGAATTTGTGCAATTGAATTTGTTGTAACATTTTGAAACTCATCTAAATACAAATAAAAATCAACGCGATCATTTTCTGGAATATTTGTGCGACCAAGGGCGGCCATTAAAATTTTTCCCACAATTACCATGCCCAAAAGTCGTGCATTGATTTCGCCAATCTTTCCCTTGGAAAGAGCTACGAGCAGAATTTTCTTATTATCCATAATATCCCGAAAATTGATCGTGCTTTTTTGTTGAGAAATAATTGGGCGCATCATGTCATTGGAAATAAATGGCGTCAGTTTTGATGTAATATAGGGAACCATATTAGCCAGTGCCGCTTCGCCTCCCGCTTTTTCCGCTTCTTTAGTCCAAAAATCCACCACTGTTTGATTGGTACATTTGGAAATTTTCATTGCACGAAATTCTTCATCAGAAAGTACCTTGGAAATTTCCATGAGTGTCGAACCAGAATCAGGATCGCTCATCACAAGAAACATAGCGTTACGCATATATTGCTCGAACATTGGACCACCAGTTGCTTTTAAATCATATAGTTGATCAAAAATTCCAATCATTTCATTGATCACAAAAGTCATTTGTTCTGGATGAGCCGGATCATATTCCATCATATTGAGACCAAACGGTCGTTCCACATCTGACGGATCGAAAAAAACCACATCACCAGCGCGTTCTTTGGGAATAGATGCTAGAATATCTTCAATCGCATCACCATGTGGATCAATAAAACAAAAGCCTCGCCCTTCTCGTGCATCTTGTTTGGCCATTTCTTGCAAAATAGTAGTTTTTCCTGTTCCAGTTTGTCCAATCGCATAGAGATGTCTTCTGCGATCACTTTCTGTTAAACGAATATTTGTTTTTGTCCCACGATATTCATTGAAACCAATTAAAATTCCTTCCGTTGGAATGCCCACTGGCGGTGGCGCGGCATTCGCTTTGAGCCATTTTATTTTTGGTGCTTCGGTGGTGGAAATAGGAATATGAAAAATACTCGAAATCTCTTCCACGCCCAAAATCATTTTTTCATCTGTTTTAAAATTACGAAAAATAAAATCAAAAGCAATTATTTTTTTATCTTTTCTTTTCACTTGAAAACAATTAATGTCCGCATTTTCATATTGAGCAAAAGCATTTTCCATGTGCGACAAAATTTCTTGCGCCCGTTCGCTTGTTTCGGCCGAAGCCACAAGACGAATATTCGTTTCAAATCCGGTTTTTGAAGATTTTTTTTCAATACTCTTAACTAATTCTTGTTCTTCTGGCGTCAATTGCACGGTTTTTTTATCTGCTGACATGGGATCATCTTTTTTAGAAGGAGTAACTATAGACAAAAGCATTGAGCCAATTTCACTTCCCACTTTTGTCATGAAAGATTTATTGACATCTCGCAATCTTTTGCCCTGTTGCATTTCATGCGCAATATGTTTTCCTTCAGAACGCCAAGCCGTTCCGGCTGGTCGTAAAATTAATTGCACGGCCGCTCCTTCACTGATCGTGTCTAACTTGCTCATCGCATTAGCAATCGCATTTAATGGATCCATTTCTTGATTTTCATAAGTACGAATTGGCAAAGCAAAACTATTTTTTAATTTAATAGTGGAAGCTTCCGTTTTGCTTCCCGGAAAAAATATATTATAATCAGTTGTTTTTTCTAGCGAAGCATAAGGGAAAAAACTATGAATTTGTTTTTCAATATTTTCTCGAAATTTTCTCGGCACCGCAATAAAAAAAATAATTTCTTCACTTTTGGCAGAGTTAGCAATTTCCAAAGAAATCGCCGGCGAACCATATAATAATTTTTTCATAAAACTTCGCGTATCTCTAATTGATGAAAAGGCCGTCAACATTTGTTCCATCGCTCCAATTTCACCTTTCCAACTTTCTCCATCTTTAGTTTTTTCTTCTTCACTTTTATTATTTTTAGAAACGCGAATCACATCCAAATCTAAATTCATCGATTGATTGATTTGTGCACGAAAACCTAAGAAACTAGACACAATTAACCAGGCGCCACTAAATAATGTGGCGATTCCAGAAATAAATAAACTAAGATTGATAAGGGCTGCGTAATCCATAAAATATTTTTATACTTCCGTGATCATGCCTTTTTTCACCAAGGCATCGTGCAAATCAGTTGCCAATAATCGATCGTGCAATTCGTCTAATAAATAATTATCCTCGAGATGCTGGGCAACTTTCACGGCATGCACCACCCCTTTTACTTCAGCTAATTCAACTAATTTTATAATTTTGTTTTCATAATCTGTTTCCTCGTTAGTCGTTTTTGCATCAGCGGAAACATCATTTCTTGTTGTCGTCGCTGGATTTTTTACTTTGGCTAAAATTTTAGCATAAGCATTTTCTTTTTCCGCATCACCCTCTTTCATTTCCAAATTTTCTGTTGTTGGCAAAATTTCCGTTTCTGTTTTTGGTAAACTCGGATTTTCCCCAACAACTTCCCTAAATTTACTTTTCAAATTCAAATCACCTTCTTCGATTGGTTCCAGCATAAGTTTTTGCTAATTTAATTAAGGCTATTCCACTTTTTTCATCTCTTCTTTGAAATCAATAATCACTTTTTGCACCATCTCATCATAGTTATAGACATTTTCTTTCAAAAATTCTCCAATCTTTTCCGGATCACTTTTTTCATCCACCATTTTTTCATAAGTTTCACGATCTGTGTCGCTCAATTTTCCCATCGTCTCCACAAAAATTCTTTTCAAAAGCACTTCTGTCATTTTGATTAAAATTTCTTCTTGTTTATCTTGCGGAAGACTGGTCAGTCCCAATTCTTCCAGTAATTCTTTTTGAATTTGTGTTTGCGTTTGATCTGTCATATTTTTTTGTTAATTTTTAGATTTAAATAAAATTTAAACTTTAATCTGCCCATTGTTCAGACCTATTCCACAAGATCCTAATGCTCTATCAACCATTCTTGTCATCCACGCTCCCATATTTTCTCCGCTCTTCGGCTCAACACTCTGAGTGCCAAAATGATCTGAATTATATTTTATCAACGCATCTATTTTTGAATTACTACTTCTTTCTAAATATTCGTTAGCGTCTTGACCAATAATTCCATTTTCGCTAAAAGTATTGTTGATTATTTTTGTATAAATTTCCCTATACGCTCGATAAAAATCCACGCCTTTCAAGTTTTTTGTTTCTAGCATTTGTTGAGAAAGACTATTTCCACTAAATAAACTACTGTCAAATATGTCTGCTATTTTTTCAATATTAACTTTTTCGGCAAGTGAAATTTCAATGCCTTGTATATCTGCCACATTATCAATATGATTATCTTGTAGGGAAAAATCAGCGACACTATTATCTGCTCCTCGTGCACCATCAGCAAGATTGCTTTCAATATTTTCAAGATTAGCAGATGATGTGTCTGACATATTGTCAGGAAATTTATCCATATGACTATCCAGTTCAGAAAAATCAGATATTGATGTGTCTGGCATTAAACCACCTCGCGGATCTGGCATATTTTCAGGATTAATATCAATAGTCTTAGCCTTACCGAATAGCTGATCATTAAACTTCCGACTTATTTCTTCTTGATTCATTTGTGCAGCTATTCTCGTATCTATTTCAGCAGAGCGTCCACTGCTTCCTGTAATTTTATTATTAAATTCTCGCTCACTCGCTTCTTTTTCCATTTGTTCACTTATGGCGTTCATTTTTATATTATCTGCTACTCCACCAGTATGTGGAATATTAGTATGTTGCAAATTTAAATTAATATCCGATGCACGCTCAAAACTAATTATTCCACTCTTGCTGAGATTATTCGGATCAATATTAAGTTTAAGATCATCTACTGGCTGAACATGATTCAAACTTTCAAAAGTAATTGGCGTCTTAGGATGACCTAAATTATAGTTTTTAACATAATCATGTGTCCATATATCTGCAAGCTTACCTGCTTGAGCTTTGGGAATTCCTTGTTCTTGCAGTTGGCGAATAATCGTGCGCTCGATACTTCCATTAATTTTCAATTCTTTAATATTTGGATTATTTGGCACTTCGTTTGGATGCAATCTCGAATCACCATCAACCATTTCATCAATCGATCCTGGTATTAATTTTTCTGTTGGAATTTTATTGTCTGGCATTTTAAAGTCTGTTGTATTTGCGTCTGGTTTTAATGGACCGACACGCAAATTAGTTTTTGCCATATCAGGTTTTTCCACTTCAACACCTGCTACTGAACTCTCATGGAGATCATTCAACGGATCAGTAACACCTAATACGGCTACAACTTTTTCCTCCCAATTACCACAAGCTTTTTTCATTATCTCCATCCCATAACCAGAGACATCTTTTGCCACACCGTAAAAATATTTAAAAACCTGACCAGCTGCACCAGAGCCCACAAAAACACCTACACTCAAACCAGCTAACAATCGCAATTCAGCTGAGCCTTTTTCTCTTTTCAAGCTTTGTTTATATCCATTAATTTCTTCATCTAATTTTTGCTCAAACACAAAAAACTTTTCTTCCCAGTTAGCATCTTCATCAACAAGCCCAGCTAATTCATTATTTTTATCCATTTCATCGAGCTCACCAAACATTGTGGCTGTATCTTTATCGGCTTGTTTTTTTTGACTTCCTCTTGCTATTGTTTCCAGTAGTCCCGCCGTTCCCATTCCAGCCGCCGCACCGCCAACAACTCTTCGTCCAATATTCACAGCCAGGATGCCAGCACCAACGCCAGTCGCACCAACCATTGCCGCAGCATAACCACCTGCCAAAAGCACCGCAGAAATTGCTATTTTATATTTCCAATTTAATTTACGATAACGATTAACCCATTCGGCACTTTTTGCTAAAGCTTTTCCTCCCAGCTGATCCTTTCGCACTTCTGCTCCAGCTGTTGTTCTGGCATTATATAAATTTATTTTTTCTTCAAAATTAAACTCAAGCATTAAATCACCAAGCTCTTTTTTCAACTCAGCTGTTTTTATTATTTTTTCCTCTTCTGATAATGCACTTATGCCCGCATATTTATCTTTAATAGCATCCAGTTTGAAATTTTTTAATTCTTTCACTTTTTCTTGATACGCCAAATAGCTATTTTTGACATCTGGAACTTCTCCAGGATCTTTTGAAAATATTTTTCCCAAAGTTCTTTTTATTTTCAAATAAGCACTTGTTACTTCCGTATTAATTCTCACGAATTGATCTCTCGCTTGCTCAACAGCTTTTTTTAATATTTCAAGTTCTTCATTTTCTTCTGGCTCTGGATTAGTTTCTGATTCTATCTTAGTTTTATCTAATTCTGTTTTTCCAATAATCTCATCCAATTCGTCATCAATTTCAACTGTTTTTTCTTGTTCTCTTATTATGCCAGTTTTGTCCAACTCTGTTTTGCCAATAATCTCATCTAGCTCATCGTCAACCTCAACTGTTTCTTGTTTTAATTCCTCTGTTTTTTGTTTTTTCGCTGTTTCTTGTTTTAATTCCTCGTCACCACTTTTAGAAATATTCCCAGCATCAAGTTGATCAATATCTTCTTGCGCTTCTTTTTTTTGTGTCTTATTTGTGTGATTAGCCTTTATTGATGCTCTTATTTGTTCTTCTGTTAAAAAAACCAATTCTCTTCTTTTTGATAAAGCTTTCTTTCCTTCAAAATAATTTTCCTCTTGACTAGTTTTTTTTCGATAATTTTCTTCTTGTGAAATATAATAACCTTCTAATTTTATTCTTTCATCTAATTCCTCAGCACTATCACTATGAAAAGGAACAGAGTTGTCTTCTAGAATTTTAACTACTTTTTTAAGTTTTTCTGTTTCTTTTGAGTTGCCACTATACCTTTTTTTCAGATAATCAATTAGCTCATCAACCGGAATTCCTTCATATTTAATAAATTTCTTATTCCCATTGCCAAAGCCATCACTTCCTCCAACTAAAATTTTTCCATCTTCATTCATTTTTAACCAACTATCCCCAATTGTTTCTATAATCCACTTCTCTTGCTCTGTTCTTTTCTCTTCCTGTGTTTTTTCAATAAACGATATCGCTTGATCCAATGCTCCTAATACACGATCTTCTTGCTCAGCTTTTAGCTTTTTGATATCTTGAGCAATTTCTGGTTCCTGATTAGGTTCTGTAATTTTTTCATCATCAATATTTTCAACTTCTGGAATAATTTCTGGTTCTTGATTAGGTTCTGCATTTTCTTCTTCTGCCAATTCTGGTTCTAAGTCTTTTGTATCATTAGTATCCTCAGTTTCTGGAATAAGCTCCAATTCTAAATCTCCATCTTCAAACGATTGTGCCAATGATTTTTTAACAGTAGCAGTTTTTTCTATTTCTGGTTTTGCATTTCCTTCTTCTGCCTCATCTTCATTTTTATCTTCATCAGCATCACCCATCTGGAAAGCTTCTTCTTCTTCCAACTCTAGCTCTTGATTTTTTTGTTCAGCTTTTGTTTTTTTCGGATCAGCCTCTTCTGGTTCCTTTGCATCAACCGATTCTTCTGGATTTGCATTTTTAGTGATTTCGTTATCCGCTTGAGCATTGCCTGGCTTTGATCCTTTTTTTATTACTTCTTTCTGTTTATTTTTCTCACTCATTGCTCTCTTTATCCTTTTTGAGTCTTTCAATTTATTCAATCTTTCTTGTTCATGTAGCACACGAAATTCTGTTACTCCTTCTTTCCGATCAAACATTTTTATTTTTTTAAACCACTCTTCAAATGAAATGCCTTTCTCTTTTGTATACAATTTACCAAACTCCTCCGACAATACTTTTCCTTTCGCTCGCAGTTCAGGAGTAAATCTTACCAGCTTATCTGCACGAAACTCATCATGCAAGCCTACTCGAAGTCTTTTGCACCTGTCTGATTCTTGTTTTGGTTTTAATTCTGGTTTTGGTTTAAAATTTTCCATAAATAAATTTTATTTTTTAACTATTAAAATTATACCACAAAAAAATTATTTTTGCCAATAGTAAAAAATATGTTATACTGATTTTAGAATAATTTAATAAAAAAATAATTTAATATTATGCTCAAAAATAAAAAAGTCGCTTTCGTTTTGCTTTTTGCTATCGTCGCGCTGGGATTTTTTTTACGCTTCTATAATATCGACCACACACCACCGGGAGTTTATCCAGATGAAGCCGTTAATGGTATTGATGCCGTTACGGCAAATAATTCTGGCAACTATGCATGGTTTTATACTGCCAATAATGGTCGCGAAGGACTTTTCATGAATATGATTGCTTTGTGTTTCAAACTTTTTGGCATCAGTATAATGTCACTGAAACTTCCAGCCATTCTTTGTGGAACACTTGTTGTTCTTGGCACTTATCTATTAACCAAAGAACTTTTCAAAAAAGAACGCACGGCATTAATCGCCGGCTATTTTGTGGCTGTTTCTTATTGGGCAATTAATTTCTCGCGTATTTCTTTTCGTGCCAATATGCTTCCGCTAGTTTTGGTTTTTTCTTTTTACTTTCTTTTTAAAGGTCTTCGCACAAAAAAATGGTGGGACTTCGCTTTTGGCGGATTAGTTTTTGGTATCGGACTACATACTTATATTGCTTTCCGTATCGCACCGGCAATTTTAATTGTGATGCTTATTAGTTTTATTCTTTCCCGAAAAAGTTTTTTAAAAATTTACTGGAAGCAAATTTTGGTTTTTGTAGCTTTTACTATAATTTCTGCCGCGCCAATACTTTATACTTTTTATATTCATCCGGAATATCTTGAATCTCGCTCGGCTTCTATTTCTGTTTTTTCTCCCGAAGTTAATGGCGGTCAACCCGCTCAAGCATTTTTGCGTAGCTTTTCTCTAAGCTTAGTGAAGTATAATTTTTGGGGTGATCAAAACTGGCGTCATAACTTTCCACCTTATCCAATTCTTGATCTTGTTTCTGGCATCGCTTTTCTTTTTGGCTTAATTTATTCTCTCTATCAATTGATGCATTTATTTGTATTGCGCGTTTTCAAAAAAGAACGGCACGAAAAAATGGATATTTATGCTTTTTTAGCTTCTTGGTTTTTCGTTATGCTTGCACCAGAATTTATGACTGCCGAAGGCTTGCCCCATGCTTTGCGTGCCATTGGAACATTACCAGTAGTTTTTATTTTTTCCGCACTTACAATTGATTATCTTATTGAATATACTAAAAAATATTCCTGGGTCTTTCGAGGTATTTTTATGTTTTTATTAATCCTGATGCTTCTTTTTGTTGGGCTATTTAATAGTCTTAAATATCATATTTTCTGGGCATCTCGTGTTGAAACTGCTCGTTCTTTTGAAAATACCTTGATTGATGTTTCTGATTATCTCAAAACATTGCCAGCTCAAAAAGAAAAATTTGTTGTAGCGGAAAATATGCAAAGGATTCCGATTATGCTTTTTAATCAAAATATGCCGAAACTTGAATTTGTTTATTCTGGTCAAATTGAATATCTCCAACCGCAAACAAAAGATTTTGTTATTATTCTCACAGACAAAAATGACGATGTAATTAAATATCTGGAAAACAAATTTCCTAACTTGATGCTAAAAGAAACTAAGGATTCTTTTGGATTAAGTTATTACACAATGGAATAAAGAAATAATTTTTAAAAATAAAAAAATGTTAAAATTTATTGAAAAAAAATACAAGCTGATTGTTGGATTGATTCTTGCTTTCGTCTTTGTCGTTTCTGTCATCAATGCCTGGCGAGACAGTGCTATCTTTGATGAAACTGCTCACATTCCTGCCGGCTATTCCTATTTGACAATGCATGACATGCGACTCAATCCTGAGCATCCACCACTACTTAAAGATTTGGCCGCCTTACCCTTAATATTCATGAATCTTAAATTTGATACTACACAAAAATTTTGGACAACTGATGTTAATGGTCAATGGGAAGCTGGGCATAATCTTTTTTGGCAAACTGGCAACGATCCTGATCAAATAATTTTTTGGGCGCGAATTCCTTTTGTAATTCTTTCTTTGATTTTTGGTTTATTTATTTTCAAATGGGGCAAAGAACTTTCTGGAACACTCGGCGGACTTTTGGCACTCACGCTCTATGCTTTTGATCCGAATATTCTCGGACACAATCATTTTGTCACAACCGATCTTGGCATCGCTGGATTTATGATGCTTTCGTTTTATTATTTTCTAAAATTTATCAAAGAACCTGTCTGGAAAAATGTTGCCATCGGCGGATTATTTCTGGCACTTGTTCAATTAACAAAATTTTCTTCTATTTTGCTTTTGCCAATTTTTGGTCTTATTGCCATTATTTATCCTTTAGTCAAAAAAATTCCAGCCAAAGAAAAAAATGCTTTTTTATTTAAACTAAAAATGCTCGGTGCTTATTTGGGAAAAAGTCTTGTCGCTCTTGCTTTTTCACTTATCATTGTTTGGTTGTTTTATGCTTTTAATAATTATGAAATGCCTAAAGCAAAATTGGCGGAAACAATTAACTTTTATTTTAGTCCGCAAGACACGGCTAATATCAAAAATGTTTATACTAATAAAATTCTGCTCTCACTCAATGAAAATGCATTGCTTCGTCCGTTATCAGAATATTTCTTGGGTATTGCGATGGTTTTCAAAAGAGTGGCTGGCGGTAACGGTGCTTATTTTATGGGGCAAGTTTCTTCTACCGCTTTTCCCGCTTATTTTCCCACAGTTTTTGCTTTCAAAGAACCGCTAGTCATGCTTTTTTTCATGCTATCAGCTTTGCTTATTGCTTTTTATAGCAATCTTAAAAATTTATTTAATCGCATTGCACCGTTTAAGGATTATCTGCGACATAATATTGAAGTTCTGGCGATGTTTTCTTTTATTTTGCTTTATGTCTATATCAGTATTACCGGCAATCTCAATATTGGCTTTCGCCATCTTTTTCCTATTTTACCTTTTGTCTATATTCTCACGGCTAAAGTTATTATGGATTTTTGCAAAAACAGAAAACAACCAGCCACTAAAATTACTTTTCTCTCGATTGTATTTATTTTTTCTTCACTCTTGATAATTGAAACAATCACCGCTTTCCCCTATTACATGTCCTATTTTAATCAAGTTGCTGGTGGACCAAAAAACGGCTATCGCTATGCCACTGATTCCAATGCTGATTGGGGGCAAGATCTCAAAAGATTGCAAACTTTTCTCGGTGAACATCCTGAAATAGATAAAATTCGTGTTGATTATTTTGGTGGAGCGGATATTAAATATTATATCAAAGATCAATATCTTTCTTGGTCTGATTCTAAGCGACCACTAGAGGCTGGCTGGTATGCCGTCTCGACTAATTTTATGCAAGGCAGTATTTATGATACGACAAAAAAAGACCAAGACAGTTATCGCTGGACACAAAAAATTAAACCACTCTATCAAGTGGGCACATCGATTTTTATTTATTATCTAGATATTCAAGACTTAAAAAACTTAAACTAAAATACTGTTATCCTGAGTAACTGTCATCCTGAGCGGAATAAATTTTCGATAGAAAATTTATGCAGTCGAAGGATCTTTTATCAACTACCGCGGATTAAATTATTTACAACAAAACCTGCTAGTAACCACAAGCAGATCCTTCGACTTCGCTCAGGATGACATAAGCTATTTTTTCTTTTTATCTTTTTTCTGCTCTTTTTGTTTCTGTTTTTCTTTTGGTGCTGGAATATCTTCTGCTTCCTGCATTTGCACAGTGCCTTCTTTGAATTTATAAAAAACTTTGTTATTAATTCTTAAATCGACATACTCCAAATCTTTTTGCTGTTCTTTCTCGATCTTATTTGCCAAAATAGTTTTTAGTATTAGCAATTCTTTTTCTAGGCTAACATTTTCATTGAAATATATTCTCCAACCTTCTTCCGTTTCAACTTTCAAATCCCCTGACATACGGCTAGGTGTTGTATATTGTTTTTTAAGTACAATTCCGGTTTCATCTAAAACATATCCGGCCAACTTCAAAATAAACTCTTGATAATTTTTTTCTAGCGGATTATTGTCCAGACTAATTCTGGCACCACTCAGATCATCAAGCGTAACCAGCTTTTCTCGTTCCAATTCTTCCGAACTAAAATTATCCGCTCGATATGGTTCCCCTTTTTCATTTAAAATATAACATTCACCAGGACTACATAATAACATTGTCAAAATTCTTTCTTTGATTATAATTTTTAATCCATCTGGAAAGATTTTTTTGATTTTTACATCTTCAATTCGCTTAAAATTATCCAGTAATATTTTTCTGGTTTCGCTTTTTTGAAATAAAATTAAATTATTTTTATTTATTATGCCCAGATATTTTCCCCGCAATCTCTCATCGATTATATTTTGGACTTGTGTTTTTTCTAATTTATTTAAACCAGAAATTTCTATTTTAGTAATATTTAAGAAATCAGAAAAAAACAAAACAAAAATAACCGTTGCCAAAAAAAGTACTGCTACCGTGCGATAAAGCCACTTACTGGAAGATTGCTTTTTGCCTCGCGGTAATTCAATACTTCTTCGGTCTTTTTTTTTGTTAATTATTTTGAGCATAAAATTAAACTTAAAAAGCCAATAACAAATTCTCCACCACCAACCGCACATTAGAATTAGTATTTTCAATTATTTTTTTACTTTCTTCTATCTTCTCAATTAATTCCAGTGCCTTCTCGGGAAGAATATTCACAAAACTTTTTTGATTCAATAATCCACTTCGCAATAAAATAATCCAAAAATTAAATTTCTCCAACAAGACTGGTGTGTTTTTGCTTAAACTTTCTGCCAAGAATAAGCGATCATTTCCAATCATGGAAAATAACAACTGAAATTCTTTGGCAATTGCTCGCTTTTCTTCTAATTTTATTTCTGACTGTAATAATATCTGCAATAATCCGGGACGACCAAGCGACCAAAAAATTATTTCTTCTCTGTTTGGCAGAGATGCGTCAAACATCTCACCCAATTCCGTTTCAAGCAAAAGACTAAACTGCTTAATCTGACAACGAGAAACAATTGTCGGCAATAACTCCTGCACATCTTCGGCAACAAGAATAATTATGGTATTTTCCGGTGGTTCTTCTAGTATTTTTAGTAATGCATTTTGTGCCGACAAATTTAATGCCTGTGCACTACGAATAATTGCCACTCGATAACTTTTTGAAAAAGCAGTTAGGCTAAATTCTTTTTGCAAATGTTTAATTGCTTCCAGTTTAATTGATTTTTCTTTGAAGACTCCATCTTTTTCTTCCACTTCCGGTTCAATAATAAGCAAGTTAGAATTTACTGCCTCATTTTTCTGACCAGTTAATTTTTCAGCAAATTTTTTGGCAGTCAAAAACTTTCCCACGGCCTCGGGACCACAAAAAAGATAGCTTTGGGCTAAACTTTTTTTTTCAATCGCTCGTTCCAGCGAGTCAATGATTTTCTTATTTCCCCCAATTAAACTAAACATTTATTTTATCAATAAATTTTAGCAACTCTTGCTTAAATCGTTCATTGCTAAATTCAGCCGCTCGTGCTTTTATTAAATTTTCATCATACTGATTTTCATTTTCCCGCAATCTTCGCACGCCATCAGCAATAAGTTCTGCGGTTGCCGAATCAAAAAATTCTCCTGTTTTTCCTTCCAAAATAATCTCCAACATTCCGCCTTTTCGCAATCCCAAAACTGGCACGCCAAAAGACATCGCCTCAACTGGCGCTATACCAAAATCATCCAAGGCCGAGAAAATAAACGCCCGTGCTTCTGCATAAATTTTCGCTAAATTTTCATCCGTCTGAAATCCCAAGAATTTAATATTTTTTCCGGCAATTGCTTTTAAATATTTTTCCTGTTCACCCGTTCCCACAATCACTAAGGGCAAATTTAATTTATTAAACGCTTCAATAATCACATCAATTTTTTTATACGGCGATAATCTTGACACAACAAGAAAATATTTTTTTTCTGCGATAATTTTACCCTGATTATCTGGAATAAAAACCGGCGGATAAATTACAGTCGCTTCTCGCTTATAATATTTTTTGATTCTTGCTTTTGTGTATTGCGAATTGGCAATCAAATATTCTGGCCGATCGGCCGCAGCAAAATCCCAAAGACGAATATAGTTTAAAATAAAACGACTAAAAAAATTCACTGTTCCGTTTTTTTTCTGTTGTTGCAAATATTCACCATTCATATCCCAAGCAAAGCGCATTGGACTATGCAAATAGGCCAAGTGAATTGTATCCAGACGAGTTACGAGGCCTTTTGACCATGCACCGGAGCTGGAAATAACTAAATCAAAATCACGCAAATTAAAAGTTTCCGGAGCAACCGCCAAAAATGGCAATAACCATTTTTTTCTTTTAAGCAAAAAGCTTGGCCATTTTTGCAAGAAAGAAGTTTCAATCTTTTTGTTTCTTAGCCACACGGGAAATTTTTTTCTGTCACAAAGCAAAGTATAGATTGGTGCATCCGGAAAAATTTCAGCCAGCACACGAAGCACTCGTTCAGCTCCACCAAACTCAACCAAAAAATCATGCACCAGGGCAACTCTTAGTTTTTTTTTATCAATCATACTTATTTAGCAATCTTAAATCATATTATCCTAATTCAATAATGCCACAGCTGGACTGTTTTTGCAATTTTTAAAAATTATTTTTCCTTTTTCAAAAGCTTTTTTACTTCACGGTCAAAATCAGAAATGTAGTTTTTATTTTGCTCTTTGCGATATTTATTGGAGAAATTGTGAAAAAATTTCTCTCACTGCTCCGAATATCACGAATACGTTGCAAAAGCTCTTCAAAATAGCGCGATCTTACTCCTTCTTGCTTAAGCCTATCATCGTCCATCGCAAAACCCTTAATAATGTAATCTTTTAAAATTTTCGTTGCCCAGATTCTAAATTGAGTAGCTTTCCCACTATTCACCCGATATCCAACCGCAATAATGGCATCAAGATTGTAAAATTTAATCTCTCTTTTTACTTCTCTGCTACCCTCTTTTTGAACTTGTGCAATTTTTGCACTTGTTGAAATTTCTTCTAGTTCTCGCTCCTCATAAATATTTCTGAGATGTTTAGTGGCAACAGTTCTGTCCACACCAAAAATCTCAGCTATGCGATCTTGGGTGAGCCATAGATTTTCATTATGCAAAAAAACTTCCACTTTCACCTCGCTATTGGGAGAAGTGTAGAGCAAAAATTCGGTTGCTCGATCTTTTGTTGTTAGTTGATTATTTGTTTTTGTCATAGTTTAGTTTTTCAAATTAATGCCATGGCTGGGCTGTTTTTGCAACTTTTTAATTAGCTAAAAAACTAGAACCGCCCATATTTGCCAGTCTTTTAATAATCGCTTCTTCGCTTGGGAGATATTTAGCATATTCTTCTGGTAATTCTTCATAGCGATTGAAAGTTGCTACTCCGAGTGGATCTCGAGAATTAGCAAGCATATATTCCACCATTATTCTATCTTTGTTTTTACATAAAATGATGCCAATAGTTGCTTGGTGCGTTTTTTCTTTAACTTGATTATTTACTAATTCTATATACCATTTAATTTGCCCCACATCCTTAGGATCAAATTCTCTAGTTTTGAGTTCAAAAACAACATAACAATTGAGCTTGAGATTAAAAAACAAAAGATCAATAAAAAATTCTTTTTCATGAAATTCTATACGATATTGCCTACCCACAAAAGCAAAATTGCCTCCCATTTCTGACAAAAATTTCACCACATTTGAAACAATAGTATTTTCTAATTCTTTTTCACTAAACGGCTGCTCAGGACTTACAAGCTCTATGTTATAGTCATCGACAAATTCCCAAGCCACTCGACGCTTAAGATCTTCTGCGAGCGTATTTTCAAAATTATTTTGAACCAAAACTTGATTTTCAAAATAGTTCTTTTTGATTTTATCAATAAGATCAAGCTTTGACCAACCCATTTGTTTGGTTTTTCTGAGATAATATTCTCGCTGTGAATCATCCTTGCACTTCTCTATAATCAAGCAATTTTGCACCCAACCAATTTCTCGCACCAGTGGTGCGAGTTTCTCATTCTCTTTATAGGCTTCATAAAAAGTCTTCATTCTCCAAATATTAGAAGCAGAAAAACCACGAATGCCAGAAAATTCTGTTTGCAAATCTTTGGCTAGTTGTTCTACAACTGATTTTCCCCAATCTTCATTATGCACTTTTTCACTTACTGATTTTCCGATTTCCCAATATAACAAAACTGTCTGCTTGCTGACAGTTTTTAGCATTTCGTATCTTGCTGATTGAATTTTCACAAGAATTTCTTGGAGAAATGGTTGATAGTTCGTGGTTAGCTTATTTATCATATTTCATTTTTTTATCCATCATTATTTCACCATCCCCAAAATCTCCTCAATTTTCACAATTTGACTTTCTTTTTCGTTGCGTTTTTTTAGCTCCACGCCACCAGCTTGCAAAGATTTTTCACTAATAATCACGCGATATGGCAAGCCCAAAAGATCGGAGTCGGCGAATTTTTCTCCGGCAGAAACTTCCCGATCATCAAAAAGCACTTCAATTTTTTCTGCGTTTAATTTTTGATATAGATCTTCGGCCATTGTCATATCCTTGCCCAGTCCAATCAGATGAACTTTGAACGGCGCCACGGCTTCAGGCCAAATAATGCCTTTTTCATCATGAAAAATTTCAACAATTGTGCCCATAAGTCTTTGCGGACCAATACCATAACAACCCATAATAATTGGTTTTTCTTCACCAGCTTGATTTTTATAGGTCAAATTAAACGGCACGGAATATTTTGTTCCGAGTTTAAAAATATTGCCCACTTCCACCGCCTTAGCTTCGCGCAAATTAGCATTCTCACAAAGCGGACATTTATGCTCCAAGTCTGTGATGATTTCTTTATTGATGGCAATATGACATTTATCACAAATATAAATCGTGTCTTCTCCTGCTTCTGTTTCTGTCTGAAATTCATGCGAATATTTAGCAAAAGTTCCACCAGAAGCATAAGTGAAATAAGTTTTTGCTCCAATTCCGGCGCGTTCAAAAATATTCTTGTATGCTTGGGCTACTTTTTCATAATATTCATCCAGATCGGCTTGATCAGCGTGAAAGGAGTATAAATCTTTCATAATAAATTCACGCAACCGCAAGATGCCAGATTTTGCTCTCTTTTCTCCACGAAATTTATTTTGAAAATGATAAACGGCTTTTGGCAAATCCTTATATGACTCAATAATCTTTTTGGCAAGTGGTGCCACAACTTCTTCATGCGTTGGTGCAAGCGCCATATTTTTTTCTTCACCCAATCCCACTTTTACCAAAATATCTAACTCATCCCAACGACCAGTTTTTTCCCAATTTTCTTTTGGATGCATTGATGGCATAAAAATTTCTTGTCCCGAAACAGCGTTCATTTCCTCGCGAATGATTTCTTCTAGTTTTTTATAAGTTCGAAAACCTAGTGGTAAATAACTATAAGTTCCCGCCATTAGCTTATCAATATAGCCACCACGAATAAGCAATTGTGCATTAATACTTTCCTCATCCTTAGGTGCAACTTTATTAGTTTTTGAAAACAGTTGTGATTGTTTCATGCTATTTTTTTTAAATAATTATAAATTTAGTATAATACACCAGCAATTAACCGGTCAATTTTTTAATTTAATTTATTTTTTATAAACTGACAAATTTTACTGGCAAAACTTTGCGAAAAATTCCAGCGAAAATAAACGAGTCAGATTTGTGAATAAAAATTGGCTGATGAATTGAATTAGTTGATTTTGGAAAAAGTCCAATAATATCTTCACTAACTTTTTTATATCGCTTGATTGTCGCCATACCATTGACTACGGCTACGACAATTTTTCCCTCCAATTCTTCTTGATTTTCATATTTTGCAAAAATAACATAATCACCGTCGTTGATTTTTTCTTTGTCCATCGAATCACCCAGAGCTTTGACGGCAAATAAAAGCGATTCGTCTTTGTCGCGAAAAAGTGCTTTGGAAATTTGCAAAAAACCATCCACATTATCTTGCGCATATGCCAAAGCTTCTCCGCAAGAAGCTAGTCCATAAATAGGCACGGAAAAAATATTTTTAAAATTAGTGTAGCTATCATTTTCCACTAAATAAATTTTTCTGGCTTTATCGCGTTTAATTAAATCTTTTTTCTCCAACGATTCAATCACTTGCATCACAGATTTTATGCTATCTTTGACACCTTGCGATTCCAGATATTTTTGCAAACGATAACTGGTGGGATTTTCTTTTCCCTGACTAATTAGTTCTCGAATAGATTCGAGAATGCCCTGTTGTTTTCCTGTTAGTTTCATATTTTTTTAATTTAAATAATTATAGTGTTAGTTTATCATTGATAGTTTATTCTTGTCAAGGAAAAAAATCAAACGCAAAAAAAGTCCCGAATATCGAGACTTTTTTTGTGATTATTTAATTTTATTTTTTTAAATTTAAGTTCCACAAGCAGCAGCAGGTGCCGGTGCGCCTCCAGCGGCAGCGGCCGGTGCAGCTCCTTCACCAAATCCTGCAGCAGGAGCGGTGGCGGAAAGTTCTGTAGCACATTCCTTTGGCTCTGTCTTAAATCCAGTACAAATTGTTTTCAAAAGACTTTTTGCATCTCGTCCAGCAGCAGAAGCTTCAACACCATTGATTATCAATGTTGGAGAACCTTTTACGCTATATTTATCGTTAGTCTCTTTGTCCACATTAAATGGAGGGAAGCTTCCATTGCTCCAACTCGCCTTATCATTATAACTCTCAGTGATTTTGAATTGTTTATCGGTAGCTGTTATACAACTATTTAAGGTTGTAGCATTAACAGCGACAGTCTTCAAGCAATCAGCGGCTTTTTTATCATCTTTAAGAAAACATTTCAAATAAGCGCTTAATTTTTTTGGCTCATTTTTTTGAATACAATATTGCTTTAAATTTTCATCAATTTCTTTTTTCTCATGCATTGCATAATTAACGAATCTCAAAGTATAATTAATTTTTGCACCTAATGTATCGATTACTGGCAGAATACCTTTTTCAATTTGAGTTCCATAAGGGCAATAACTCATTACAAAAAGTTCCACAGTTGGCTTGTCGGTTTTTGGAATTTCTGCAGCTGGTGCTTGTTCAGCAGTTGCTGATTGATCAGCCATCTTCTTTTCTGTTTCAGCAATATCCATTACGCTTGGAAAAAACTTCGATCCATCAACTGTCAGATATGAAGTAATTTCTTGTTTTTGTGCTCCTTCACCGATTTCTACTAACACCTTAAACATTCCATTTTCTTTTGTTACTGAGGTAATATTTGCTTTCATACCACCCTGCATTAAATTCTTGTTGATAAAATCCTCGACTTTCGTTTTTGCTTCAGCTTGATTTAGATTGTGCTTTTTCCAAACTAATTCGTAATAAGCAAATCCTCCTAGCACAATAGCCAAAAGCACTATGGCAATAATCTTTGGCATGAATTTCTTATATTTTTCACAACCACATGCACCTTTCTCACAACACTCAGCCTCCTTGGGCTCTTTTTTTTCTGTTTCCATAATTTATTTATTAAAATTTATTATTTATTGGATTAATTCCAACACTTTAACTATTATAGTCAATCTTTAAATTTAATGCAAGTTTTAGTCTTGTCCAACATAACATAAGCCCAAAAAGAGGTAAGGATTACTAGGACGCGAAGTTAAAAATTGACTCCAGCGATCCATGATAATTAGGAAATACTACAACCCATAATAAAATCCCGCACAAACGGGATTTTATTACTGTCTTTTATTTTATTTTTTAAAAAAAATAATTAGTAAGACTAAGCTTTTATTTATTTAACAGCTTCTTTCAACGCCTTTCCGGCTGTGAATTTAGGAACTGTCATTGCTGGAATTTTAATCTTCGCTTTAGTTTGAGGATTAATACCATCTCTTGCTGCTCGGTTAGAAACTTTGAATGTTCCAAAACCAGTCATCGTTACCTTATCTCCGCTTTTCAAGGATTTAGTGATAACTTCGATCATTGATTCTAGCACCATTTCGATGTCTTTTTTTGACAATTCAGTTTTTTCGCTGATTGCACTTACCAAAGCATCTTTATTAATATTACCTGCCATATTATCACCTCCTTTCAATAGTTTCGCCAAGTCTTTTAATTTCACAATTAAATTTTGGCGCGTACTTTAATACTTATCTTATCTGTCTCTTTTTCTATTTTACTACAATTGCCTAAAATAAAGCAACTGGCATTTTTATTTATGCTATCTCGCATATTCTATTGTTCGTGTTTCACGAATTACATTCACTTTAATTTCACCAGGATATTTTAATTCTTTTTCAATTTTATCGGCAATTGCTCGACTCAATTTTATTGATCCTAAATCATCAATTTTATCAGGCTTAACAAAAACACGAATTTCTCTTCCAGCCTGAATTGCATAAGTTTTTTCCACCTCGGAAAAAGAATTTGCCACCGCCTCTAACTCCTCTAAGCGTTTTAGATAATTTTCCAAGGTATCTTTTCTAGCGCCAGGACGACTAGCAGAAATAGCATCAGCGGCTGAAATAATCATCGACTCTGGTGTTTCAAATGGATAATCTTCATGATGCGATTTCATAGCATCAATAATTTCCTTACCAATTTTAAATTTTTCCAAAATCTTAATCCCAATCTCAACATGCGTTCCTTGCACCTCATGATCAATCGCTTTTCCAATATCATGTAGCAGTCCAGCCTTTTTTGCCAAATTCACATCAGCCCCCAATTCTGCGGCCAACGCACCAGAAAGATGTGCCACTTCCAAAGAATGCAAAAGTGCATTCTGTCCATAACTTGTGCGATAACGCAAACGCCCTAAAATATGCACCAACTTTGGATCCAATCCTGCCACGCCAACATCATAAGCAGCGGCATCACCTGCTTCACGAATTTTATTATTTATTTCTACTTTGGCGAAATCAACTGCTTCTTCAATTTTGGTCGGATGAATTCTTCCATCAGAAATTAATCTTTCAATAGCAATTCGAGCAATCTCGCGTCGAATAGGATCAAAACCAGAAAGCACAATCGCTTCTGGTGTGTCATCAACAATAATTTCAATTCCCGTCAATCGCTCTAATGCTTTAATATTTCTCCCCTCTCTTCCAATAATTCTGCCCTTTACTTCATCAGAAGGAATCGCCACTGTACTAGTTGTTACATCGGCAGAATGCGAACCAGCATATTTTTGAATTGCTTGCGTCATAATATCCTTAGCTTTTCTTTCTAAGGTATCACGACCTTCTATTTCCAATGACTTGATTTTTTTAACTAACAACTCACGACTTTCCTCTTCAGTTAATTGCAAGAGAATTTTTCTTGCCACCTCCTGAGAAAGACCAGCAATTTTTTCTAATCTTTTTAACTCTTGCTTTCTCGCTTCCTCAACCTCTTTCCTAATTTGTTTTATTTCATCAGTTTTTTGAACTAAAAACGCTTTCTCTTTGTCTATTTCTTGAATTTTTATCTCTAAGCCTTCTTCTTTTTTATCCAGCCGTGCTTCGGTTCTTCTTAATATTTCCTCTTTTTCCTGTTCCTTTTTTTTAGCATCTTCCAAGATATCAACAGCTTTTTTTTTCGCTTCTAGTATTATTTCTTGCGACTTCTTGCTTGCTTCTTCCTCGACTCTTAGTGCCTTTCCTTCAGCTGTGGAAAGTTGCTTTCTGGCAATTGTTTGCCTAGCATAATAGCCCAGGACTGATCCAATTCCTAACGACAAAATTCCGGTAATGAGTACCGTTAAACCTATTTCCATAATATTTTTTTCTATTCAATTGATAAATCATAAATGTAATTTTCCACAATTATTTCCTTTTACCAATATAAGCTAGATTTATTTAAACAATTATCTACCCTATCAATGGTATTACAATGACCAACTTTTGTCAAAAGCAAAAAGAAATGCTATTGTATAATAGTGATGATTAAATAAACTAAAAAAATTATGCAAAATATTTTAAAACCCGTCGTGTTAGTTATTTTGGATGGTTGGGGTATCAGTAATCAACAGAGAGGCAATGCTATCGCAATGGCCACATTACCAACAATTGATAAATTAAATCAATTTTATCCACACATTGTAATTCAAGCTTCTGGAATAGCAGTTGGCATTCCCTGGGGAGAGCCAGGAAACTCAGAGGTTGGACATTTAACACTTGGCACGGGACAAACACTATATCAGAATTTACCTCGCATAACAATGTCAATTCAAAATGGTGCATTTTTTAAAAATTCTGCTTTTCTAAACGCTATTGAATATGCCAAAAAAAACAATTCCGCCATTCATTTGATGGGTCTCTTGGGTAAAGGCGGAATTCATTCTAACACTGACCATCTCTATGGTCTTTTGGAATTAATGCGTGAACAAAAATTTGACAAAGTCTTTTTGCATATTTTCACTGACGGCAGAGATTGCGCTCCAACTTCAGGCGTGGAGTGTGTAGAAGAGCTCCAAAAAAGAATCGCTACTTATGCTCTTGGAAAAATCGCCACAATCAGTGGCAGATACTATAGCATGGATCGCAATAATAATTGGGATCGTGTTAAACTTGCTTATGATGCGATGACAGAAGGAAATACAAACCAGATTACTGATCCTATTGATTATCTCAAGAAATCCTATAAAAAAGATATTTTTGATGAATATATTGAACCCGCTGTTATTACTGAAAATGGCAAACCAGTCGCCACAATTTCTGACAATGATGCTCTTATATTTTTTAATTTTCGCGAAGATCGTGCTCGTGAAATAACTAAAGCCTTTGTGCTTCCGGAATTTAATAAATTTGAAAAAAAACCAATCAATAATCTCTATTTTGTTGCGATGGTTCAATATGAAGCTAATTTACCTGTAAGTGAAATTGCCTTTCCTGTTGTAGAGGTCGATACTTGCCTCAGTGATGTTTTAGCTAAAAATAAATTGCACCAACTGCGTATTGCCGAAACAGAAAAATTTGCCCATGTTACCTATTTTTTCAATGGAGGGACAGAAAAGGCGTATCCGCTAGAAGATCGCATAATCGTGCCATCCAAAGATGTGCCTCGTTTCGATGAAATGCCAGAAATGAGCGCCAAAGAAATAACAAAACAAGTTTGTAATGCGCTTGAAATAATAAAATATGATTTTATTCTAATCAACTATGCTAATGCTGATATTGTTGGTCACACTGGAAATGAAAAAGCCGCCATATTGGCAGTAGAAACTATTGATAGTTGTCTAGAAATTCTCATCAAGGCTGTGCTTGCTAAAAACGGATGTCTGCTAATCACCGCCGATCATGGGAATGTTGAAGAAATGCTTAATTTACGAACGGGAGAAAGAAATACGGAACATTCAGCTAATCCTGTTCCATTTTGGTTTATTACAAATGATAACCAACAAGAATTAAACAATTCCTACACATTTGAAACTTCCGGACTTTTGAGTGATATTGCACCAACTATACTTGATTTGCTCGATATAAATAAACCAGAAAAAATGTCAGGCGAAAGTCTTTTGCCTCTTTTGGGATTTAAAAAATAATTTTTTTATTTAATAATCTTATCCACAATTCCATATTTCTTAGCTTCCGTGGCACTCATAAAATAATCTCGTTCAGTATCAATAGAAATTTTTGCAATGGCTTGCTTAGTGTGAAAAGCTAAAATTTCATTTAAGCGCTCTTTTGTTTTCAAAATATGTCTGGCGTGAATATCAATATCCGTTGCTTGTCCTTGCGTGCCACCCATCACTTGATGAATCATCACTTCACAATTAGGCAAAGCAATTCTTTTTCCACTCGCTCCGCAAGCAAGAATTAGCGCAGCGGCACTGGCTGCAATACCCACACAAATAGTTGAAACATCGGCTTTAATAAATTGCATCGTATCATAGATTGCCAAGGCTGCCGTAACCGATCCGCCGGGAGAATTGATATAGAGCTTAATATCTTCTTTGGAATTTTGCGAATCCAAAAAAAGCAATTGAGCAATAATAATATTCGCCGATACATCATCAATCGGACTGCCCAAAAAAATAATGCGGTCTTTCAGGAGACGGGAATAAATATCATAAGCGCGTTCGCCATTATTCGTTTTCTCAATTACCGTTGGAATGAGATATTGATTTGTGATTTTGTTGTGCATAAATTTATTTGTTAATAATTATTTTTAATAAGTTATATTTTTTAAATAATCTTTAATTCTTTCGCGATCTTCGTGTTCTTTATCTCCTTTATAATATATCTCAATAAATTCAATAGTTTGGGTTTTGAGATGATAGGCATAAATCACCCGAAAGAATTTTCCCTTGGTGGAATCGCAATGCATCCGCACCTTATATATTTCCCCTGCATTATTTTCGTGAAGCAAATTCCAATGCTTACTTCCATTTCCTTGCAGTGCTATAGCTAGATATATTTCCTTGAACTGAAAAAAATCTTTTCCCAATGTTTTATATTTTTTGGAAAGTTTTTTTAATTCCTTGGAAAATTCTGATGTTTCTTGAAAATTTATCATCCAGTTTTTTCTTAGAGTTTATCATATTCTCGCACTGACATTTTTTCATCACGATAGAACACGCCATTATATTCCACCTGCTCACCCATTTTGGCCGCTCGCCAAGGCATATCCTCGTGAGAAAGTTCTGACAACTCTTTGGCTGTTTTATCAGCCAGCCTGCGTAACTCCCAATCAATATGTTTAATTTCTTGAGCAGACAATAGTGTTAAGTCAATTTGATAGTCAGGATTAAGAAAATATTTTTTTTGCTCCAAGCTATAGAATTTAGATTTCACTTCTTCGATTTCATTTTTGACTTTCATTTCTGCCACAATTTTTGCAAACATTACTGGGGTTGGACCAAAATGATTTTTAATATACACCGCTCCCGTCAATTGTTCTTCGAATTTTTCATAATAATCGAAGTCAATAAAATAAAGTAATTTATAGATCGCAGTCATGCCAATATTGGGTTTGCCTCCAACTTTTTTGAGAATATAGGTTAGAACAGTTTTAAATTTTTTTTGATTTTTAATCGGCACGGAAATCCTCATCTCACTTTCAGTTTTTTTCTCTTTTTTATTATTTTCCGTTTCCAAAATAGTTTCTTTCTCCATTATCGTAGTATCCGACAAGAAATCCATTAATGTCATGCCAAAAATCTCTGCCAGCAGTCCAGCTTCAATCACGGTAATATCTCGCTCGCCTTTTTCTATTTGCATGTATGTTGGACGAGAAAGACTTAATTTCTTGGCCAAATAATCTTGAGAATAATTAAGCTTCAAGCGAAGTTTTTTAATTTTATCGGATAGTTTTTTGAGCATATTTTTAAAACTTTTCTAATTATATAAAAATATTATCGCAGAAAATAAATCTTGTCAAGTATTTTGACATTAGCCAATGTTAAATTGTTTAACATCAATTATACTGCTCAAAATATTGCTTACCACAATATTCTTCCATCCGACTCAAAACCATTTGAATAGATTTGTATGGACCGGTGGGTAAAGAAGAAACATATTTATATTTTTTATACGCTGGCTTCCACAAATCCGCCATCAACTGATGCAATCCTATAAATAAATTATGCAAAATAAAATCGGCTTGTCCTGGTTTTAAGCGCTTGCCATATTCATTGCCAGGACAACGGATATGTACAGTAAGCGGTCCCAGCTCATTTTCCAACATACGCACCGCCGCTTGTCTAATGTTGCCATTTTTGTGCAAAAGCAAATGAAACAACCATGGAAATAAAAAATCCGGCTCGTTTTCTCTGTTATGCAAATAATATAAAACCGACACGGCTATGACGAAATTTTCTTGTCGCCAATCTTCTTTGATGTTTCGATATTCATCAGACGCACTTTCTACTATCAACCCAATCTCTTCATATTTTCCACCATTGCCAGAACCATACAAAAGTTTCCTCACCGCTCTTGCTGCTTTGCGACTGTCATCTTTATTTCCGGTTAAAATAGTTTCGAAGAGTTCCGTAAATGTTGGCATAAAATTTTTATTAATCAAATTATTTCAAACACTTCACATTGATTTCCTCATCGAATTTTCCACAATTCCAATTTCCTCCTCAGCCAATCCATAAAGCTCATAAACAAGCTGGTCAATTTGTGATTCAATATTTTTAGTGTCCGCATCTTTGTTTTGTTTTTTGATGGTCAGAGATTGATCAACTAAATTTATAATTCTTCCCTGTTCTTCTTTTGATCCATCGATTAATGGCAAATCAATAATTGGATCCTTATCTATTTGAAAATTACTTCCTTGCATTTTACCTTTATATTTAAGCCAAAAACACATAAGCCTAGAATTTAGTAATCCTGTTAAATATTTCTGATTAACTCTTTCAGTTTTTATCACATAAAAAGTAGCTGAGACATAACTATCAAAATCTGTATAAGCAAAAGTGGGAACGGCACATTTTCTAGCCACAATAATTTTCTCTCCTTTAAAAAAATACTCGTCCCTCGAGCGATGTAGCCCGTATGGTCTGTTATCTGAAGTTATCACTTTTTTAAATTTATCTAGATGTTTTTTTATATTTGGATAATCATTTATTTTTTTAATATCCTTAAAGCTTGAATCCGTATAGATAACCCATTCGCTATTCTTAAGATTTGTCCACCATTTGGTCAAGTCTTTTGTTGTATATGATGGTTTTATTATTTCAAGTTCCTTTTCCGTAAAAATAATTTGTTCTTTCTCTTGATTATTCAAAACAAAAATACCATCTCCAACTTTAAAATCCTTGCCTAATATTTCTTGGTTTGATTTATTTAATTTATCCTGAGGATATACAATTCCCTGTGCTACTTCTTTCTTAGAATCAAATTTAAAATCTGATTTTTTTATGATTTTATCTAATATCGCATCATCTTCTGGATTGCTAAAAGTGAGTTTTTTATTAACTAAACTATTTCTGTTGATTTTAGGCTCAAGATATTCAGCTTTTGGATTCTGCATTTTTTTTAATACATCGACAACATCTTCCATAAATAAATCATCACCTCTAAGTCTTCTATAATCAAAAACATATTCGTGCTTAGAAGTACTTTTTTTAAACAGCATAATCATCGTTTGAATTCCAGCAGTTTCAAATATTTTATAATTTCCGAAATCTACCAGACTTACAATTTGTGTATCTGCTATAATTTTATTTCTCATCTTTGATGCACCACTGCTTGTGACCCAATTGTTTTGAGCTATAAAACATTCAATCCCGCTGTCATTAAGAAAATCATTACCCATACATGCGAACATATACCATAAATCCATTTTCCCTTGATAGTATTTATTTTTATGAAGACCGACAAAAGCAGATTTGTCTATATACTCTTTGATATACGGCGGATTGCCAATCACAATGTCAAACCCTCCATTTTCACGATTAAAGACTTCGCCAAAATGAAGTTTCCATGGAAAAAATGGGCGGAGATGATCTACTTTCCATTTGTTTAAAACTCCCCTGACAGCTAAAATTTTATTAGTATTTTTTAAAATCTTATCTTTTTGATTTATATTATTCAAGTTCCAGCTCTGCAATTCTTTAATTTTTTTATTACAAGCAATTTCAATTATTTCACTTTCTTTCTTATCTATTTTATTTTTTAATATCTTTTTTTCTTTTGAATTGTCACTTTTAAAATTAAAATATTCTTGATGGTATTGATCAATTATTTTCATCTCTTTGTCTAATGCTTTTTCATCAGAATAAAGCAACATTTTAATTTGACGATCTTCTTCAAACAAATTCTTCATAATCTTAGTTCGTCCATCTATTTTTTCACTTATTCCCAATTTTATTTTAATTATTTCCCCATCCACTACCAAATCCTCCAAAAGACTATTGCCTTGCATAATTTTATAATCCAAATTTGGCAAAGGCTCAACTTCATCAATATCCTCATCAACCACAATTGAAAGCCAAAAACGCAATTTAGCAATATCAGTCGCACCAGGATCTATGTCCACTCCATAAAGACAATTCTGAATAGTTTCTTTCTTCAAATCATAGACAGTTTTTCTTGGTAAATCTGATTTTAAAATCCGCAGTAAATGTCGCAATTTAACAATTTCATTAAGCATTCCTACTAAAAAAGCACCAGACCCACAAGCCGGATCACAAACTTTAACATTCTTTAAAAGTTCGTCAATTTCCATGACTTCGTCCTCAGAAGTATTTAAACTTATCTTTTCTTCAACATTACGAAATTTTATATATTCTTCCGCTTTTATTCTGCCAATCTTTGAATTTGAATCTAAATAATTTATTAAACTCTCTTGGCACATATAATGCACAATTTCCCGTGGAGTGTAGAAAGCACCTTGACCTTTGCGAATATTATCTTCCAATAGATTTTCAAAAACTTTTCCCAGCATTTCAGGATCAACCGAAACTTCTTGATCGTCCGGCATGTTTTCATCAATCGTAAAATTATATCGATCAAAAACATCCAAAACGCCGTCCTCATTTTCATTGGAGAATATTTTATTATCAATATTGATAAAATCTTCCTTCCAATTATACCCACCCATCGGCTCAAAAAGTCCACCGTTCAAAAACGGAATTTGACAATCAAATTTTTCACGATAAGAATTGGCAATTTTTTCGGATCGCTTATTCAAGCAATCATAAAAAAGATATTCCAGATAATCATTGAAAAAGTTACCGCCTTTTTCTTTACAACTAGTAAATAACTTTCTCAAAAAATCATTCTGCCCCTTTGAAATATTTTCGCCTTTTTTCGCTCCTAGCCAGCCTTTTTTCTGCAAAAAATAAATAAACACGATTTGCCCTAAGAGTTTTTTGGCAAAAATATTAAGCTCGACTCCTTTTTGTGAAGCAAACACTGCAAAAGCTTTGTCGTTTCTCAGATACTCGATTATTTTTTCAAAAAGTTTTTTGTAATTATTAAAAAATTCTTTGGTCACTTTTTCAACAGAAAAAGCCTCTTTAATTTTTTCCACAGAAAAAAAATCACTGTCTCCGATTCTTTGTGAGAAAGTCTTATTGGTAAATTCTCGACTAACAAAATAAGTAAAGCGACGGAAATTATTCCATTGTCTTTTCGTGCCAATTGATTCCGGATAAATAAGTGAAAAGCGAAAGTTGCCATTGGCGTCTGAGAAAATAAAAATACCGGCAGAAAATTTTTGGTTTTCAGTTGATTTTAAAATATTTTTGGCTTTTTCGTATTGCGCTTTTTTTCCGGCCCGTTCGGAAAGTTCTTTTTTAACAAAAAATGTGCAAAGCAAAAGACTATCACCATCCGAAAAATTAATTTCGCCCAGCTTCAATCCGTTTTCAAAATCAGCGTCATCATACTGAGCGTAACTTTCTTCTCGTGCCACAAATTGCCGACTTTTAGCACGAAAAAAACGGCTAAATTTTTCCACTGAAAAATCTTGAATTATTTCTTCGAGAATTATTCTTTCTTCGCTCATAGAATTTTATTTCCTCAACCCCTTAACTGTCTTGGGTAATTTTTTACCTTCTGATTTCAATCTGCGATCAAGCTTTTTCAAATCTTCTTCCGCTGGCAAGGCCTCTGGATAAATTCCGCTTTTTCCAAGCATCTCTCGCATATTCTTATTATTCTTAACATGTTCGTTTGTAATCAAATTTTCACCTCTAAGCGACTGGTCTTTTTTGAGATTATGATTGGTAATTTCACTGGCAAGATCTTTGGCTTTAATTGTCACTGTTGGCAAAAAATCTGCCAGGGGTCTTTTTGCGGGAACACCCATTTTACTTTTCATATCTTGAGTTGTATGTCCGCCAAAAAGAGCCGTATCGCCCTGACTGCGAATTCTTGCAAATCCCTGGCTATCCACCCCTCTTTGAAAAATAACTCCAGAAAGTTCTTTTTCCGAAAGAGTAAGTTTTTCCCTAGCTTGCAAGCGCTCCCATTCCCCAAGTCTTCGTTCAACTAATTCTTGTTTGCGGGTTTGAATAGCAAAGTATGTCATTGCAAAAGCAATTTCATCTTTTCGTGGATCTCCATTTTGCGCGATAAGATAGCAGGCATAGCGTGTGAGCATAATATCAGGAATCTCTTTTATGGCTCCTTTGGGCATCGGGATCGTTTTGTTGGCGTCAACAAAATGATCAGAAACCTTTTGTCTAGCTCTTTCGCAAGCAATTTTAGCTTTTTCTACGACTCCTTCAAAATTTCTCCATTCATTATATCCCAAAAGATTTTGCAACTCTCTCGCATACCAAAATTCAACACCATTTTTTTGATGAACATACTGCTCAAAGTTTTTGTGTAATTTTAAAATTATTTCTTTTTCCATAGTTTTTATATTTTTATATTCTCAATTGCAATTATAATTTCTTTTTTATAATTTTTCTGCTCTGCTTTTTCTTTTTGCAAATAATTTAATCCCAAATCTTTCTCCAATTCCTCGATATCCTGTTCTTCTTTAATATCGCCAATTTTTCGCAAAGTATAATCAGGTAAAGTTCCATAATCTAAAATATCTTCTAAGAGCGTTCTTAAAAAATTTAAATGACCAAGTATGTCTTCTTTGGAATTTTTAATTAAAAAATTTAGATTATTAGCAGCTTTTTGTTCCAGACTTTGTTCATTCGTGGTTAGATTTATTTTCTTGATCTTTTTAGCTTCAGCATAACCTTCCCAAAAATTATCACTAAAAGAAATTCTTTTTTCTTTGCTTTCACAGCGAATACCTTCCAATGATTCTTCAAAAGAAAGTTCTTCTGCTTCTTTTTTTTCCACTTCACCTAATTTCACTTTTTTCACATATAGGCGACCCTTTCTGAAAAAAACTAGCAATTCATTTTCTTTGCCATTTTTGGAAACCTTAACCATCGGCGGATAATTTTTTAGTTTTTCCATCAGCTCAGGATTTTCGGTTTTTATTTTTTCAAACTCTGCTAATATTTTAGTATAGAAACTTTCTTCTTCCATTTTTTCTGGGTTCTTTTGAATTTGTTGATATAATCCGGCTGGTGTTGGTTCTTCTCCGCCATCAAAAATTTTTGCATCCTCTCCAAGCGTATTATGAATCAAAAACATTTTGTTACTAGCAATTTCTCGCGACCTAACCAGTTCCGCACCTCTCTCGGTTGGAAAAAAATTGACAATAAACAGTTCCTCGAAAACTTTCTTGCTAATACGATTTATTCTTCCCACTCTTTGAATCACCCGCACAGGATTCCATGGAATATCATAATTAATAACCATTCCCGCCCGATTAAGATTAAAGCCCTCAGATATTTTATCTGAAGCGAGTAAGATATCAACTTCATCATCCTGATCTTCGCAAGAAGCATCGAAATTTTTATTGATTGTTTCAATTTTTTTCATTGACAAATCCCCAGCTACTATCAACAATCTTTCTCCAAATTCTTTTTTGAGATATTTTTCCAAATGCAAAATAGTATCAACATATTCAGAAAAAACAACGACTTTTCTTCTTGGCTCACTGCTTTTTGGTTTTTTATTAAATAGCTTTTTAATATTCTTGATCAAGCAAACAGCCTTAGGATCATTCTCTGATAATTTTAATTCTTTTGTTTTTGTTAGTATTTCCTGAAATAATTTCAAATCAGATTCAATGTCTGCTAGAAATTTTTTTCTAAATTTGAAATTTTCCAATTTATATCGCTTATGATTCTTGGGATATTCGCCTTTTTTTATCTTATCCTCATATTCGATCAGATATTTTTCAATTTCATCTTCGTCTTTTGTATATATTTTTTCCAATAAAGATCGATCCAAAATATATTCTTGCGTTTTATCAATAAATTCTTTGACATTTTTAGTTATTTTTTCAAAATTCTTAATACTTTGTTCAAAAGATCCAAAGGAACTTTCAAAACGCTTCACAATCATTCGACGCATAAAGTCGAATAAATTGCGTTGCTGAGTAAATTGCCTATTATCATCTTCATTTTTTTCCTCTTTCAACTCTTTCTCATATTCAAATGGACGATAAATCGCCCCCTTAAATCTTCCATTTTTTTCAATTTCGCCAAAATAACTACCGACTATTTCTTCATAAAAATCAGATTGCTCTTTTGACAATTTATAAAACCACTCCTTGGGATCAGCAATTTTAGATAATTCTTTAATTTCTTTTTTATAATTTGGATTATGCAAAAGATCTAATCTATTTCGACGGATTGTTACTGGCTCAATAATATTTCTAATTTGTCTTGAAAGATATTTAACTCTTTGTGAAACTTTTTTAAAATCAACCGTGTTTCCCTCAAAAATTATTTTATAATAGTTTAGTGCTTTATTTTTTTTAGTGCCATCACTTGAATTATGATATTTTTGTATATACGCCAAACGATCAAACATTCCTCTAAAAATTTTAAATTGATCTACTAAATTATTTTCCAGAGTTATGCTAGATTTCTTAGGGATAATAAACAATTTTAACAATGCCAGAATATCACTTGGTCGATTATTAAACGGGGTTGCAGTCAATAAAATCACCTTTTTCCCTCGGCAAATATTTTTCAAGAGTTCATAATCCTTTGTGTCTTGATTTCTAAAGCGATGTGCCTCGTCCACAATAATAACTTCTACATCTTTTACTTTTTCTACGAACTCTCCTGCATTTTTCAGATCGCCCAGTGACCAAGCCGACCAATCATGCAATTTAAATTCTTCCAAATATTTTTTCCAACCGGAACTTTTCTTACTATCACCCAAAAGTCCTGGCGGACAAATAATTATTCCTCGTTTTCCCATTTCCTTGGCAATTGAACATGCCACAATAGTTTTTCCTAATCCAACCACATCTGCGATTATTACTCCCAAATTTTTCTCAATTATGGCCAACGCTTGCTTGACTGCATTAAGTTGATATTGATATGGAATATAATTATTTTCTTCCAGAATCTTAATC
>JBAXKA010000005.1:0-33648 GCA_037137555.1 Candidatus Moraniibacteriota bacterium | reverse complement strand
TCCCACTGTTTCATTTTCCGATAATGGAAAACGCAGAAAAATATATGACATCTGCTTTGAAAAAATAGGGCTTTTTATGAAAAAGACAGCTTCAAGCTCATATGATGATTGGATTATACTATAAACTCACCACATCATTTATAATAACTACGGCTTTTTTCTGTTTTCCTTAATAAATTCAAAATACGCCTGAACAAATGCTAGAAAAATTCCAATTCCAGAAATAATATAGAAAATGACGGCAATTTTACCCAAATCTGTTTTTGGCGTAAAATCACCATAGCCAACAGTCGCCAAGGTAATCACACAAAAATAGAATGAATCAAACCAACGCCATCCTTCCGTAAAATGAAAAATGATAGTTCCCAAAAAAAGCATCACCAATGTTGCCAGAACAATCGACCGATATTTTTTGCTGACTAAAAAGAAGCCTAATGATTTAAGAATATTTCCCATTATTTTTGTAAGAAATTTTTAGCTCTAAGCGCTGCGTTTTCTTGGATATTAAAATAATAAAAAGGATAATCGTAGGTGTGATAAATTCCAGGACCAAATCCTAAAACTAATTTGCTATCATCCATGGTGCTAGAAATTAATACACCCTTATTTTTATCAACTTTAGCATCTGCATAATTTTTTACCGCTACTATTTTTCCTTCACTATTTCGCACTGGAGTTCCATCTTTATTTAAGGCCAAGGATCCTAGATTTTTTTCAGCAGTTGCAACGACTTCATCCCTGCTCCAAGTAATGGGATTTATAGCTATAGCTCCTGGCAAAACAACAGGATTTTTTCCTGGAATTGATGGAGCCTCGGTATTATATGAAATAATCACGCCAGTATCTCCTGCCTCCTGGGCAAATTTCAAGTGTGGATTATTTGCTAAATATTCATCAGTTATAGAATATCCAATTACATAAGCAGCAACCATCCGATTATAGACTTCCGGATTTTCTTTCATATATTCAGAAAGCAAATATACCAACATATTTGAACCTTGTGAGTGACCAGCCAAAATAAAGGGACGCCCGTTATTATAATGCTTAATATAATAATCAAAAGCGGCAAAAACATCCGCCTTCGGAATTCCTCCCACAACCTTTTTCTGCTCGTCTAACGGCAAAGCCAAGGTGTAACCAGCATCAGCCTGTCTATAATAAGGCGCGTAAATATTTCCCACATCTTCGAAAGCAGTTGCTTGCCTGCTAAGCGCAGTTTTTGAACCAACTAACATAGAAGCATTATCAATATCACAAATATTTGGATCATCTTTGTTCACTTTTTGCCAAGCAGTGGGATACACATAAAAAATATCCACGGCTTTTTCCGTTGAAACTGGCAAAGCCAGCCAGTGTGAAGATATTGAATAATCTGTATTTTTTTCTTGCACTTTTTTATGCATATTGTTTTTATAAAAAAAACTAGTTGCCAATAAAATTATAATACCGGCTATGATTATTGCAATATTTCTTTTGTTTCGCATATATTTAAAAAATATAAAAAATTATAATTATTTTCTTACCTGGATGATAGCGCGATTAAACAATAATAGCATTATTTCTTTTCATTTTCCACTCCAATTTTCCAAACTCCTTTTTCCAAGAAAGCTTCAATAGTTTGCCTGCCAGCTTTGTTGATAAGATTAGAATGTGCAAGTTTATATCTTTTTGCATAATCACGAAGGGTGATGATTTCTTTTCCTTCCAAATAAGCCAACCGTTTATAATAACTATTCGTGAGAGCTTTGCCAACTATTTCCTCCATAATGACAGATTCACCATTTAAATCAAAACCTCTAAATGCTTCGTAATATTTTTTTCTATCAATAAATTTTATATTAATCGGAACAAATCCCTCTCGTATCAATAAATAATTATTAATAACACGACCAATGCGCCCATTGCCATCACAAAATGGATGAGTGTATTCAAAAGTCAAATGCAGTTTTGCAATACGCTTAATAATATTTTCATGACTTTCTCCATTATAAGTGGTCAGCATTTTTTCAAGACGCCCCAGTACTTCCTGTGGACTAGGTGCAATATGATTTCCGACACGGACAAATTCATTATCCCGCCTAAATCTTCCAGCAATGTCATCGCGAATATTTGAAATCAACATTTTATGAAGCGACAAAATAACTTCTAATGTTAGCTCTTGTTCCTTGGCTTTTTTATTTATATAAGCAACGACCCTCGCCAGATTTTTAGCCTCAAAAATTTCTCGCTCTGAAATATATCTATCCAGATCAATTTGTAAAAGTATTTTTTCAGTTTCTTCAAGCGTAAGCGTGCTATTTTCAATAGCGTTCGAGTTGTACACCTGTTCAGCAATTTCAGTTTCAGAAATAAGTTGAATAAGCGCATCTTTGCCTACAGATGCCTCATGATATCGTTCACGGAGAGAACTTATTTTATTGTAAGCATTAAGTATTTTTACCATATATTAGTATTATACGCTTTTTCACGCTTTTGTCAACATAACCGTGAAAAAGTATGGAAAAATAGCCTATTTTCACGCTAAAGATGCAACAGCATGATTAAACGAATTATTTTTTATACTCTTTAAAAAAACCAATAATTTATTTTTGCAAATTTTTTTTGTTTTCAATAATTTCAATTTGTCCCATATTATTCTTCCCAAAGTTTAGCAATTACATCTTTAGTTTTCCGCTCATAAATCTCAACCAATTTCTTATTCCCATCCACAAGTGCGCGTTCGGCTTCGATTTTTTCAACGATTTGTTTTTCACCTCAAGTGATGGGATTATTTACAAATATCTGCTCGTCTTTATTCTTATATTCCTTAGAAGATACAACCGTATCATAAAGTCCAATTTGTTCGCCTTCATGCTTATTTATTCCCGTATATTCCAGACTTGCATCCTCGTATCTCTTAAATTTATACACCGCGTCATTCATCAGGGCGCTGTTAAAAACTCCAAGACTTACAAGCATTTCAAAATCTTTTTGTGTTAGCCCAGTGACTTTTTTAAACAAACCTGGCTCAAGCTTTGTAATTATATCTTTTAAAGTCCTTTCTCGATAATCGGTAAGATACATAAAAACCGGAATGCGAGTAGCAAATTTAACAAGTTTTTCTTGTATTTGTTTGCGTAAACTCTTATATTCTTTTTCTTCTTCTGTAAGTTCTTTCTTTTCTTTTTTCGTCAGCTCCTTGTCGTTCGCTTCTTTTTTAATTTTCTCAACAGCTTCGGATTTGTTAATGATTGTTTCTATATCTTGATTCAAATTTCTAAAACCCTCAATGCTCATCAGAGCATCCATAGCCGCCTGATTATTCATCAATCGCTGGAGCGTATTATTATCAACATTCACAAGCAAAGCGCTTTCCCAACGACGAGCCAAAAGTGTCGCTGTCGTTCCGCTCATTGCCATGTCCAAAATTCCAGCGGCATCAATCTGCTTCATCGCGCTCCCGTCATATGCCAAAACCGGCAAAAAACTGATAAACTCTGCAACTTTAGTTTCTGGGTTAGATTCATTCACATTTAACCGACAGCTATATTCTGCAATTTGTCGCAAGGCTCGATTGGGTGCGAAGTCAAAAACATAACATTCGTTTTTCACAACTTCTTCTTTGTTTGGCGATTTATTGTCCGGATTTTTAACTGTCCACGGCGACTGAACACGGAAAGCGGCTTGAAAATATGTCTCCGGTGTTGAACAACTGCGAAGCATAAAAATACCCGTCCACGGTTTAACCGTCACGCCAGTCAAAAGCTTCCCACAAGTCAAAGTAATTGTTTTTGATTCTAGTGGATCGTCCATTGCCTCTAAAACCGGAGGTAAGGCTTTCATTCCTATGCCAGCGCCACTTCCAGCCGCCACTACGACTTTATAATTTTTATAAAAAATATTTTGCTTCTTTTTTAACAAATTACGCAATGCAAAGCACGACGCTACTGACGGCAAGAACCAAAGAGTATGATTGAGTACGCTCAAAAGTTCGGCATGAGAATATGGCATCGGCGGTTTTTTAGCGCCAAGCTTTAAGCTGTCGATCGCTGTTTCCATAAAAGCACCACGAATCAAATCGAGCCATTTCTGAACCTCATCTTCATATTTAAATTTTGCCTTTTCATCTTTTCCAGCAGCCGCAAAAAATTCATTTAGATCAAATTCATTAAATTCACCTTGCTGGGCAATATCAATAATCGAATCCGGCAATTGATAAGTCATCATTACCATTCTTGGCAACGCAGCGTAAGGATTAACAACTTTTTCTTCATTCCACACTTCTTTTGCTCTCTGCTCGTCCGAATATGTCCAGTTATAAATTTGTTCTTCAATAAATTCACCAGATGAGATTGCCCTAAAAGGCGTGCCAGAAAGATACAAATATGCCTGCGTCTTGATTGGTAATATTTTTTCGTCAAAATCTTCCAAGCCCACACCTTCCGCAAACTCTTTTTCTTTTTTATCTTCCGCTTCAAAAAGCTCTTTAGCATTCTCTCGCCATGCTCCGTAATGATATTCATCAAAAACAATACAATCCCATTTAGTATCGTGCACCCATTCGTTTTTTGTTTTTATTCCACCTGTACTTTTATTTTTACCCAAGTAATCCTGAAAAGATCCAAAACAAACAAACGGTTTTTTCTCGTTTATATCTTTATGCCAAAGCGTGTTTTCCGAAGCAGAAATAAATTGCCATCCCTCAAAATCAACATGCTCCTTCAAATCATCATCCCACGCGCTTTCTACCGCCGGCTTGAAAGTCATTACCAAAATTTTGGTCCAGCCCATTTTCTTGGCTAATTGATAAGTGGCAAATGTCTTGCCAAAACGCATTTTGGCATTCCAAAGAAAGTGCGGTTTATTTTTTGGATTTTCTTTTTTAGAGCTTTGAAAATAATCAGATGTTTTTTCCACTGCTGCTTTCTGCTCTGGTCGCATCTTGAAATTCAATCCGCGCGTCTCAATACTAAACTTTCGCTCTCTGATATCATTAATCGCAGATCTAATATCTTTCAAACTGCATTTAAACCATTCGCCATCTTTCCTTTTAATACTTTTCTTTTTTAGATGGTGATGAACCTCATGATCAGTAAAAGTCGTTCCGTCTTTTCTAATCGCATCTTCAATAAGCACAATTCGGTATTGAATTTGTGCTGTGCCGAGCTGTTCCTTGACCCGCTCATCTGCGTTTCGAACAGTATAGCCAACTTTAAGTAATCCTTTATGCGAATCTACACCTAATAACTCATAGGCATATATCGTTGGTTTTACATCTGGCTTTGGTGGAAAAAAATCTTTATTCATAATATTAATTCATTGGTCTGATCATAGATTCAATAAACTCGATCTCTTCTTTGGTTAGTTCATATTTTTTATATAACTTTTCATCCGTCCATAATTGATTAAAATCCTGAAGCGGAACAAATTGATAAACACCCCTTGGACCATTTTGTGTTTTCTTCTTTATGCTTACCAAATATCTAAAAAACCTAGTTTTTATATATGAAATAATATTCATACATTCTTGTTTAGAAAAAATATGATTCTGTGGATTATATCCAATTATTAAATATGTTTGTGAACAAATACTGTTAGGTTCTCCATAAAAAGGCTTGCCCAAAATAATGTCCCGAGAACCATTTGCAGCAGGAATATAAACTTTATTTAGATTTTTTGTTTCAATATTTTTTGGGATCTGTTTTTTTGATATCCAACCAAAATCCATATTGTAACTATTTTTATTTACATAATATTTTATATTATAGTCGCCTTGCCTTTTATTTTTAAAATCTTTCCAATTAGAGGTAAGTAAAACACCCCTATCAAAAAAATGCTTCGGACTCACTAAACTAGAAAAATTATTATTTGTCTCATTAAAATATTGTCCATCTTTTTTTATTATTTTATCTATTATTCCATAAGATTTAGGGTCCCTAATAATAATGCCCGATTGTACTGAATCTAAATAATCATGCCTGTGAGAAACATTTTTATTTCCATTACTATGAAAATAATAATCACATTTACCAATATAATCATTTCCCCAAAGAAAATAATTTACACCCCCCATTATACTCACTCCGGGAAAACAATCTGACGAATTTTCAAAGTCATGCACAATTTTAAATTTATTTGACTTCAAAATATTTTCCACCCATTCATCAGGAATCCCTTGCGATGTTTTTGTCATCCATCGACTTGGAGTAATCATTGTTAAATATCTCGGATTCAATTTGATAGCCTGAGTAATAAAAAGATTATAAATAGATTTAGCGTTAGAACTATTCGCTCCCTCTATTCCAAAACTCATTTGATAAGGCGGATTGCCTATAATTACATCGAATTTCATATTTTTAATTTTATTTGGTAAATTATTATGTATAAATTGATAGGCGTGAGTTTCAAGACCCTCCTCGCGCTCATATTCCGACTGGCTGGCACCGCAATATGAACATCTGCCGTTTTTCCAGTCATGATTTGTATTATCAAAAAAAATATTTCCATGATTATCATTGAAAGAATCCGAAATAGAGTATTTTCCATTCGCTTCTTTTGAACAATATACACTTCTGCGAGAAAGAAGCGACGTCATCTCGGTTATTCCGATTCCAAAAATTTGTTTTGTATAAATATGATCAATTCTTTTTTGAATATTCGGGATTTCATCTTGCAAACCTTCAAGCAATCTTTTGGCAATTTCTCGCAAGAATACGCCCGACTTAGAAACCGGATCTAGAAAAGTTGCATTTTTGTCTTTCCAAATTTCTTTTGGCAATAAATCCAAAATTTCATTGGCTAACTTTGGCGGAGTAAAAACCTCATCGCTGCTCAAATTAGCGAGGCAAGAAAGCACATCTGGATTGTAATTATTTTGTATCTTCATAATCTAGTTTGAGGTAATGTTTTAATGGAAATTCTATCGATATTTTTTTGGGATCAAATTCTCTAGTTCCAAGATCAGATGTCACAAAATTATTATCAAACAAACTATGTCCGTCCTTTGGAGAAAGTTCTTCAAAATAATAATCCTCTCTTGTTATCTTATTGCCAAATCGTGACCATTGCGAAAAAACTATCGGTTGCGCTTTTTTGTCCGCTGTTTTTAGCGTAAGAGCATTGCCCCACAAAATATTTCTAGAAAGTATATACTCGGCACTTTTTAGAAAATCCTCTTTGGTCTTCTTTTTGAATCCACTCTTATAATACTTGGAAAAAATATCAAACAATCTTTTTTTGCATTGCATCACATTATCTTCCAGCAGTTCAACACCATACAAACCTGCCAAGGCCATTATTGCATTTCTTTCATATTCTATCTGGCTTCTTGAATATTTTTTTCTAACAATTTCTAATTTTCTCTCGAGTATCGGCGCTAAAAAATTTCCATCACCACAAGCTGGCTCCAAAAAACGAGATTCAATTCTTTCTGTCTCGTTTTTAACCAAATCAAGCATATTATTCACGATAAAATCAGGAGTGAATACTTCTCCATGATCCTTAACTCGTTGTTTTGATTTAATACTCATAGCGTTGTTTTCTTATTTAGGAGTTGGCTTCTATCGAACATTGAGAATCTTGGTAAAATTACTTTAGCTTAGAGGTTTTTTATATACCCTCATATTATCACTAAGCAAATAATAATTCAAGCCAAAAACAAAAAACAGCCCACTTTCATGAGACTGCTTCTATGATGCACGGGGTGCAGGAATCGAACCTGCGCCAGAACTTTTGGAGAGTCCTATACTGCCACTATACGAACCCCGCATATTTTATGAAATTTCTTTAATCAAAAATAGCATCTCTTGCGCTATTTTCTTCCCATAATATCTAATACTAACACAACCTTGATAATTTTCTTTTACTCGTTTTCCGGTATGTGGCTTATTGTAAGGTCTAGTAAATTGCGCCCTTGGTATACCTGTAATTTCAGACCAAAATTTAGTCTGTTTTTTAATATTATGGTATTCGTGCAAATGAATTAAAGCACTAAATCTGTGCTCGTCGATATCAAATGCTTTCCGGAATGTATCAATAAAATATTTAATAAGTTTTGGATCAGAATTTATAAAAGTCAATCTAGCTTTTCCTGTTTTTCCGCCTTCACACCAATAAAGCAACGCACACACAACCTTTAAATCATTTTTTAATAAAGTACACCGATTAATGCTGTTTTTAACACTTACTAATATTTTTTTATCCTCATTTGCTATTCTTTTTTTAACCGATTCGTTTCCTTTATTTCTACCGTCTACGCCTAATTTATAGATTCTTTCTTTGGCAATCCTGGATAAATCAACATTTCTCGTCCACAAACTTGCCGTACTTTTTGATATTCCAACTCTCTCGCTGATTTCCCTAAAAGAAAATCCCTTCTTCCTTAAAGATATAGCCCTATCTTTCAAAACGTTGACTTTCATAAAATCAAACCAAGATAAATAGTTACTTAACTACCAATCTTAGTTTAACAACAATCCAACAATATTGTCAAATTATTTCATTTCCTTATGCAAGGTATGCTTTTTGCATTTTGGACAATGTTTTTTCATTTCCAATTTTTCTTTCAGCTTTTTCTTGTTTCTGGTGGTGAAATAATTGATGTTAGCGCATTCCAAGCATTTCATTTTTGCTAAATTTTCTCGCGACATAATGGTGTAAATTATAATTTAACTTAATTAAAAAATTTTCTCTTAACAATAATATTTTCTTGAGCCCAGAGAGAGAATCGGACTCTCGACCTCTTCCTTACCATGGAAGCGTTCTGCCACTGAACTATCTGGGCGTTGGCAAGAAATTGGTTTAGTCAATTATGTGGGCCGGGAGGGATTCGAACCCCCGTAGACCGAAATCGGCTGATTTACAGTCAGCTGCGATTGACCACTCCGCCACCGACCCACTTTTTCAATCTATTTCTTTCTTTCGTGAGCCGAAGATCGGAGTTGAACCGATAACCTACTGTTTACAAAACAGTTGCTCTGCCATTGAGCTACTTCGGCGATATCTTTTGGACTTTTTATAGTATATCAGCTTCCTAATATTTTTTCCAGTTTTCTTATTTTATACCTCGCATTTTCATTTGTCGGATTTAATCTTAACACTTGTTTGAAACATTCCTTGGAATGCTCCAGGTTTTTTACTTCCAAATAATATTCTCCCAATCGCTCATAAGCTTCAATGTCTTTGGGATTAGCTGCAATTCTTTCAATCAATAATTCTTCCAGACGACTTTTTGTTTCGCGTCTTCTTTTCGGAACAACCGCATGATCACTAACAAATGGACGAAAAAATTTTTCTTCTATCTCTTCTTGCTTGGCTTTTTGTTTTAAGCCCAATCTTTCGCGAATATTTATTTTTTCTGGATTATGCGTTTCTGCTTTATCGGAAATACCATCGAGCGTTTCACTTTCCTTCATTGATGCTATATTTTTTTCAGATGTTTCTTTTTTGACTCCATCTCTAAATCGCTTTGAGGCTTTTTCTAATTTCAAAAAACCAATTCTGCCATAGCTAACAACTTTTTCTAGGAAAACTGATGAACCTTGCTTGAATTTCAAAGCTACTCTTGAATCATGCGCAGTTCTCTCAAAAAAATTATTCTCACCGCTACTTGTTTTGGCACGAAGCTCACGATCTTTTTCTAATTTTTCTTCTCGCTCTAAACGATTGATTTCTGGAGTTTTTTTAACCAAAAAAATGATTATTCCAATAACGCTCAGGATAACTAAAATTGGTGGGATTATTGAATATAACATAAATTAGTTGCTTTTATTTTAATTGCTCTTTTTTTACGGTTAAATATTTTCCACTTTTCAGTTTGACTTTAATCTCTTGCGTTAGCGCATTAACTTCAATTACTGTTCCATCACCTTCGACTGTTTTTATAGCACTATACATTTCCGGCATTCCTGCTAGCATTTCGCGATAACTTTGTGCTTCATAGGCCAAACAACACATCAATCTTCCACAGGCACCAGAAATTCGTTCCGTTCCTCGGTGTGCAATTTGCTGAATTCTGGCCATATCCGTCGTAATGCTAGGAATATTATTCTTTGCTTTAATACAACACATTGATCGACCACAAACACCACAATCACCCAATTTCCTAGCTTCATCTCGCGAGCCGATTTGTTGCATTCTGATGGCTTTTTTAAATTTCAGTGAAAGATTTTTTACTAATTCTCGAAAATCAATTCGTCCATCTGAAGTGAAAATAAAAAGAATTTGCTTTCCATCTAAACTGATTCGCGCATCAATTACTTTCATGGCTAAGCCTAATTTTTTCAATTCACTTTTACAAAAATCTAGAGTTAGATCTTTTTCAATTTCTTTTCCGGCAAAATTTTCCTTATCCCGAGTTGTTGCCAAGCGCAAAACCTGTTCCTTTTCTTTTGGACAACTTTCTTTTCCATTAGCCTCAACAGTTCCCAACTCATTGAAGTGTTCGCAATTAACCACAACCACATCGCCGATTTTCAGTTTAATTTCACTTTCACACAGGCGTGGATTTTCCCAGGAATATATTTTTACTAAAACATTCATTGTATTTCAATTCTTATTAGTTTATAATTCCATGCGAGTAAACCCTCCGACGCGAATATTTTCACCAATTTTGGAAATTTTTTCTGTAATCAGTTCTGCGATTGTTTGATCAGCATTTTTCACAAAAGGCTGAGTGAGCAAGGCTAAATCTTCTCTGAATTTTTTTTCTTTGCCCTCAAGAATTTTTCCCATAATTTCTGCCGGTTTATTTTCCGCCTTCAATTGCTCTTGCCAAATCTCTCGCTCCTTTTCAATCAACGCCACTGGCACATCTTCTGTTTTAATATATTGAGGATTCATTGCACAAATATGCATTGCGATATCTTTGGCTAATTCTAAGAATTCAGTGTTTCTGGCTACGAAATCACTTTCGCAATACAGCTTCACGATCGCACCTAATTTATTATTCGGATGAATATAGGAAACGACGACACCTTCGCCAGCTTCCCGATCGGATTTTTTTGCTGCCTTGAGTTGTCCCTTTTTTCTGATAATTTCAATTGCTTTTTCTTCATCTCCATTAGCTTCATCCAGGGCTTTTTTAGTTTCCACGATACCTGATCCCAACATTTCTCTAATTTTTTTTATTTGTTCCAGATTTGACATAGTTTTTATCCTAAAAATTACTATTTTTTTATCTCCGCCACTTTATCTAAGGCTGCTTTTTCAGCCACTATTTTTTGCTTAGCGGAAAGGACTGATTTTATGACATAGGCCATAATAATTTTCAATGAAGACACGGCGTCCTCATTGGCTGGAATAATATAATCAATATCTCGTGGATCAATATTAGAATCGGCCAATGCGATTACGGGAATATGTTTAATTTTTGCTTCTTTGATTGCCAAATTATCTTCAACAACACCCGTTACAAAAATTGCTGCTGGCAATTTATGCATTCGTTTTATGCCACCCATCTTAGTTTCCAAATGATCCAATTCTTCAGCAAATTTCATTTGTTCAAATTTTGTATATTTGCCATATTCCCCTTTTTCCATCTTATCTTGTCCATCACGCAAATATCTTGTTCGTCCAGAAATAACAGGAAAATTAGTGAATGTTCCACCAAGCCAGCGCTCTGTCACATAAGGCATGTCGCATCTTTTGGCTGCTGCTTCCACAATTTTTTTGGCTTGCTTTTTAGTTCCAACAAAAAGAATCTGTTGCCCTTCCGCAATAGTTTTTTCTATAAATGCTAAAGCTTCTCTTAATTTTTGAGCTGTCTTTTGCAGATCAAGAATATTGATGCTGTTTTTTACCCCAAAAATAAACTCATCCATTCGTGGATTCTTCCTTGATTTGTGATGTCCAAAATGCACGCCATTTTTAAACATTTCCTCCATACTGATTTCGATTTTAGAGAAATCCATGTCAGAGAAACAATCGCCTTCCACTTCCACCTTTTTTTCTTCCATATTATTATTTCCTTTAAATTATTATCCGCTATTTTTCGTTGATTTCAAAATTACGCTTGAATTCAGTATCTTATTCCTTAAAATATTATTATTTCAAGGCAGGACAATACGCGAAAAATATGAGTTTTTATACTTAGTCACTATACCAGCTCGCTTTCTGATTGTCAATTTTTTACTATTCCAACGTCAAAGCCTTACCATTCTCTTTTAGCCATCTTCTATTTTTTTTATATTCTGGCATCACAGTTACAACTTTTTCCCAAAATTTTGCAGAATGATTTTTTTCTAAAATATGTATTAGTTCATGAATAATCACATAATCAATAATCATACTTGGTGCCATAATTAGTCGCCAATTAAAATTCAAACTATTTTTTGGACCACAAGAACCCCAATTAGTTTTAGCATTAGAAATTTTGAGCGAAGAATAATTAAGCTTTAGTTTCTCCGCAATTATTTCAGTGCGTTCGACAATAATTTCTTGCGCTTGTTTTTTATACCAACCAAGCATTCGCGTATGAGAACGCCAAAGAAAAACTTTCGGAAAGAGTAACTCAAAATCATCAGTGATTTGAATTGTTAATTCATCTGTTAACTTGATTTTGTATAATTCTCCCTGATATAAAAATTCCTCACCGGATTGAAAAGTTTTTTTGACTGCCTTAGGGCGATTATTCGCTTCTTGCATTTTTCTTTCAATCCAGACAAATTTTTCTTCGACAAGTTTTTCGATATAGTTGAGTGGCGTGCGCATTGGTGCACGCACAATTAAAGTTGCATCATGCGAGATAACAAGCGCAATATTTTTTCTTTTTGAACGAATAATTTTTGAGATTTTAATATTTTGCATAAATTGATATGTGCCATTCCTACGAAGGCGTGAATCTATTCCATAAAATTCTTTTTTCTTAATTTTTTATGATATGCAATTGCAAATCGATGAGCTTCATCACGCACCTGTTCAACAATTTCATCAGAAATTTCTGGCACACTACCAAAGATATACCGATCAAGTTTTTTTCTGGTCGATCCTTTAGCAACTGCCAAAAGCGGAATCTCTAAATGAAAATTTTTCAAAACTTGTCGCACTGCCGTGAGATGACCCTGTCCACCATCAATAATAATTAAATTTGGCATTGGCCAATTATTGCTAAATCTGCGACTTAATACTTCTTGCATTGACGCAATGTCATTCGCACCTTCGACGGTTTTTATTTTAAATTTACGATACTGACTTTTGTTCGGTTGCACAGATGTTTTATTCGGTTGCCCAGACGCATTAAAATGCGTCTCTACATTATTCGTATTATCAAAAACCACCATCGATCCAACACTAGACTTACCAGATATATTGGAAATATCATACCCTTCAATTCGCATCGTCATGTCTGTAGAGACGCATTTTAATGCGTCTCTATTTTTTGATATCAACGCCACATCCTGAATATGTTGCAAAGCAAAAATCTCATTGCGTATTTTTCCGGCTTTTTCAAATTCCTGTTTTTCGCTGTGCACTATCATTTCTTTTTTTAGTTTGTTTAATAAAGTTTTTTTCTTGCCGGCTAAAATCATTTGAATACTTCGAATATTTTTCGCATAATCCTCTTTCGAAATCGCTCCGGCGTATGGTCCAGGACAAAGACCAATTTGAAAATCCAAACAACCTTTTTCTGTTTTTTGTTTTCCTTGGTGATAGGGAAAAATCTTCCGCAAAATTTTTAAAACAATCTCAATATTTTTCTTAGAAATATATGGCCCGTAAATTTTTGAAAATTGTTTTTCCTGTAGGGACAGACCTTGCGTCTGTCCTTTTCCAATCTCTACCTGTCCTCTTTGATTTTGTAATTGCCCGTTGTTATTTCGTATTTGTCCTTCTTGGATTTGACCGTGCCGTTTCCGGACAGACACAAGGTCTGTCCCTACATTTTTTAAATCGGTTTTTCTTAAAATTACAAATTTGGGAAAATCTTCTTTTGTAACAATGACATAAGAAAATGACCTGTCATCTTTTCCCTCAACATTAAATTTTGGTTGCCATTTTTTAATCAATTCTTGCTCTAAAATATATGCTTCAAGCACTGTTTCGGTTTTTTTAATTTCAATGTCATCTACTTGATCAATGGATATTTCAATTGGCCGCTCCCAGCCCCCTCTCCTTACTAAGGAGAGGGTTGGGGTGAGGTTAAAATATGACCCAACCCTATCCTTCAGTGATGTCGCTTTCCCCACATACAAAATTATCCCCATTTTATTTTTGAAAATATAAACACCGGGAGAGGTGGGCAAGCTTTTAATTTTTTTAATAATTTTTATTAACATCTATTTTTTATTCAGCGTTTCAGATATTCTCGCAAATATCTCCCCGTCCAACTTTCTTTGTGCCACTTCGCCACTTCTTCCGGCGTACCAGAAACAATTATTTTTCCACCTTCTTTGCCACCTTCTGGTCCAAGATCAATAATCCAATCAGCGGTTTTGATTACATCTAAGTTATGTTCAATCACAATCACAGTATTGCCCGCATCAACTAAACGATTAAGAATGCCCAGGAGTTTTTTAATATCATCAAAATGCAATCCTGTGGTTGGCTCATCAAGAATATAGAGTGTATCACCGGTTGCACGCCGAGAAAGTTCTGTGGCTAATTTTATTCGTTGCGCTTCTCCACCAGAAAGTGTTGTAGCGGATTGACCAAGTTGAATATACCCCAAACCAACATCTTCCAAAACTTTAAGCTTGTCGGTGATATCGTGAAAATTAGCAAAAAATTCCTGTGCTTCAGAAATTGTCATTGCTAATATATCCGCAATATTTTTATCATGATATTTCACTTTCAGTGTTTCGCTATTGTAGCGTTTTCCGGAGCAAACATCACACGGCAAATAAACATCTGGCATAAACTGCATCTCAATTTTATTGTAACCATCGCCCTGACAATTATCACATCGTCCGCCCTTAACATTAAAAGAAAATCGTCCTGGTGAATAACCTTTTGCCTTAGCATCACGAGTCTCAGAAAACAATTCGCGAATGACAGTAAACAGTCCAGTGTAAGTGGCTGGGTTTGATCTCGGTGTGCGACCAATCGGTGATTGATCGATCATAATTACTTTATTCAAATAATGCGCCCCGACTATTTCGCTATACTTTCCCGGTCGTTCCAATGAACGCATAATTTTAGCCGAGAGTGCTTTGTATAAAATATCTTCTACTAAAGTTGATTTTCCTGAACCCGACACACCAGTCACGCAAGTAAAAACTTTTAAGGGAATTTCTACTGTAATATTTTGTAAATTATGTTCCCGCGCTCCCCGTATAACTAATGTTTTTTTATTTTTTAATGGTCGTCTGAAACTAGGGATTTCAATTTGCATTTCACCACGCAAATATTTTGCCGTGAGTGAATTTTCATTTTTTATTACATCAACTGGCAAACCTTGTGCCACAATTTCTCCGCCATGTTTTCCTGCTCCTGGACCAATATCCACCAAATAATCTGCTGCTCGCATTGTCTCTTCATCATGTTCCACAACAATTAAAGTATTTCCCACATCGCGTAATTGCAAAAGCGTGGAAAGTAATTTAGCATTATCTCGTGCATGCAAACCAATTGATGGCTCATCCAAAATATATAACACACCCACTAATTGCGAACCAATTTGGGATGCTAAGCGAATCCGTTGTGATTCTCCACCAGCCAAAGTATTTGCTGCGCGACCAAGCGAGAGATAGCCCAAACCAACATCTTGCAAAAAACCTAAGCGATTTTGAATTTCCTTGAGAATCCGACCAGCGATTAATTCTTCTCTTTTGCTAAATTTTATTTTTTGAAAAAAATCCAAGGCTTCTCGCACACTAATCGTGGAAACTTCTTGAATATTTTTATTTCCCACAGTTACAAATAAAACCTCTTTTTTATAACGCGAACCGAGACATTGCGAACATGGATTTTGCGACATATATTTTTCAATGTCCGTCCGCACCGCTTCTGATTCTGTTTTAAGATATCGCTCACCTAAATAACCGCAAGCACCACGCCAACGCATATTATATTTCCAACTCGATCCAGTCTTACTTTTAAGTGTTACGGGAATTTCGTCCGCTTCTTCTGATCCAAATAATAAAATATTAAAATCCTCTTCTGCTAAATCACGCAAACGAACATTGTCGCGAATATGATAAAAATTTGTAACTGCTCGCAAAATCGTTCCTTGCCAATTATTTTTTTTATAACTCCACGGCATAATCCCGCCCTCAGCAATTGTTTTATTTTTATCCGGCACAACCAACTCAGGATCAATTTCTTTTTTTACGCCCAAGCCCTCACAAGCCGGACAAGCCCCAAAAGGACTATTAAAAGAAAACAATCGCGGTTCCAATTCAGGAAAATCCACTTCATGAATTGGACAAGAAAAATTCTGATTAAAAATTAGCTCGGCATCATCAATTAATTTTATTTTCACAATACCTTTTGAAAGTTTCAAGGCTTGCTCGACACCTTCAAAAATTCGTGAAATATTTTCCGCATTAATTTCAACTTTATCCACCAAAATATCAATATTGTGCTTTTTATATCGCTCTAGTTTTAGCTGTGTTCCAATTTTCTCATCTAGTGTATATTTTTTTTTATTTATATACGCGCTGGAAAATCCACGACGAAACATTTCCAAAAGCAACGAAGAATATTCGCCTTTGCGTTCTCGCACGATTGGCGAAAATATTTCAATTGTTTTTTTGGTATTTTTCGCATCACAAATATTCAAAATTCGATCGACAATTTCATCTGTGGAAAGTTTTATGATTTCTCGCTGACAGATTGGACAATGTGCCACGCCAATTTTAGCATAAAGCAATCGTAAATAATCGTGAATTTCTGTCACCGTGCCTACCGTCGAACGCGGATTATGCGAAGCAGCTTTTTGATCAATCGAAATTGCTGGACTTAATCCTTCAATCGAATCTACTTCTGGTTTTCCCATTTGTCCCAAAAATTGTCTGGCATAACTAGAAAGACTTTCCAAATAACGCCGTTGCCCTTCCGCAAAAATTGTATCAAAAGCCAGCGTGCTTTTGCCTGAACCGCTAATTCCTGTGAAAACTATAAATTTATTTCGCGGCAAATCAAGATTGATATTTTTGAGATTATGTTCTCTTGCCCCGCGAATTATTAATTCATCTTGCATATATTTTAGTAATTCATTATACAATCTATCAAAAAAATAAGCCAGCTTCGAATGATACGAAGCTGGCTTTTGGTTGAGGCAAGCCTCTAATTATCTGAGGCAAACCCCAACCGACCACCACCCATTTCTGAGTGGAAACTTACTCTGTCCCCTGGCATAACAGGAACTCTTTTCAAGTCGTCAGAAGAAACATTATACATTTCTTCATGGTTTACTTCTACTTGATAGATATGACCCAACATTGGATCATTTCTTTTAATTTTCCCCAAAAATTCATCTAGGGTTACTGAACTCACCACAGTACTTTTAATAACCATAAAAACCTCCTTGAAAAAAAAGATTAACTTCATATAGAAGATAAAAATACTCTTCTGATTAAAGCATAGCGTTATGGAAATATTTTTGTCAAGTTGTTTGGTTTTTTGTAATAATTATTGCGAGTTCATAAAAGAGATGCTATATTTATTTTATAAATTGATAATGATTTGAATACAAACAATATGAAGCAAATATCTGTCAAAATTGATGGTAAAAAAATTTCAATTGATCCGAACATGACCATTTTGGATATTGCCACTAAAAATGGAATAACTATTCCAACTCTCTGTTTTCATCCAGATTTGGAAACAAAACATCATTGTGGAATGTGCGTTGTAAAAATTATAGGCGAAGAAAATTTAAAACACGCTTGTGCTACTATTGCACAGGACGGAATGGAAATAATTACTGAATCAGAAGAGATAACGACAGAAAGAAAGAAAAATCTAGATAAAATTCTTAAAAAACATTTGCTAGAGTGTGATGATTGTGTTTGGTTTCAGCATTGCAAGCTGTTAGAATTAACTAAAAAATTTGGAGCAAAGCCCATATTTGAAAAAAATGAAAACAATGCAGTTTTTCAAGTTGGAACTATGATTTTTGACCAAACTAAATGTATTGGGTGTGAAAATTGCCTGAGTGTTTGCCCAACCAACTTTCTGGAGCTAACTGAACAAAATAAAATAAAGTGTTCTGATGATGCTGAAAAAGATTGCATAAGTTGCGGTCAATGTATTTTACATTGCCCAGTCGGAGCAATCGAAGGAGTGGGAGAATTTGAGGAATTGGAAAAGTTATTTAAAAATAATAAAAAAATTACTGTCGTTCAATTTGCCCCATCTATTCGCACTAGCATTGGTGAAGAATTTGGAATGAAGATTGGAGAAATTGCAACGGGACAATTAGTTTCAGCTTTAAAATTAGTTGGCTTTGACTATGTCTTTGATACTGCGACTGGAGCGGATTTTACCACAATGGAAGAATCTAGCGAATTGATTGAAAGACTTTCTAAAAAAGAAAATTTACCCGCTATGACTTCCTGCTGTCCTGCTTGGGTGAAGTTTCTGGAATTTAATTATCCAGAATTTATTCCAAATCTTTGCACTTCACGCTCTCCGCAAATTATGCTAGGCGGAATTATTAAAAATTATTGGAGCAACAAAATAAATGTTGATCCAAAAGATATTTTTGTAGTTTCCATAATGCCCTGCGTGGCAAAAAAATATGAAATCAAAAGAACTGAACTTAAAATAGACGATATTTATCCAGTAGATATGGTTCTCACCACGCGTGAACTAGTGAGATTGCTTAAGAAGAATAAAATTGATTTAAAAAATATTGATAAAAAAGAAGCGGATGATCCACTGGGATTGGCTTCTGGTGCAGGCGTGATTTATGGTTCAAGTGGCGGGGTTTTTGAGTCAGCTCTTCGAACAGCATACTTCAAAATGACAAAAGAAAATTTGCCAGCAGATGCAATTCAAGAAATCAGAGGTCATGAAGGCATTAAAACAAAAGAAGTAAAAATAGGAGCTACTGTCCTAAAGATTTGCGTTGTGAGCGGAATAAAAAATGCCAAAAAAGTTTTGGAACAAATAAAGAAAAATCCAAAATTGTATGACGCGATAGAGGTTATGGCTTGTCCTGGTGGATGCATCGCAGGCGGTGGACAATCATTGCCAACTAATAAAAAAATTGCCCAGGAAAGGTCAAACTCTCTTTATGTTATTGATGCCGATAAAAAACTTAAGTATGCCCACGAAAATATAGCTGTCAAGAAAGTGTATGCTGATTTTTTTGTGAATGAAAAAAATAGAAAAAATATTTTACATACTCAGTTTTCACCAAAAAATAAATCCGTTATTAATAAATTAAAAAATTCAAGAGAAACTTATGAATAATGAACAAGCACTAACAATAAATAGAAGCAATATCATTGCCTCTACTAAATTCATAGCCTTAATCGGAGTTGCCACTATTGTGCCATTATTTCACCAGCAACTGATCACGGGACCAATTGTCAATGCGACGCTTTTTGTGGCAACAATAATTATTGGAACACGAGCAGGCATTTTAGTTGGCTTAATTCCAAGCGTTATCGCACTTTCGATTGGAACTCTGCCAGTGCCACTCGTGCCAATGGTTCCATATATTATGCTAAGTAATATTATTTTAATTCTAACTTTTGGTTATCTTAAAAATAAAAATTACTGGCTAGCAGTGGGAGTTGCCAGTTTTTTTAAATTTATATTTCTTTTTACAACCAGCTTAGTCGTGACTGATTTACTTTTGAAAAAAGAATTGGCTGAAAGCATAATAATAATGCTGAGTTATCCTCAACTTCTAACTGCTTTAGTAGGTGGTGTTTTAGCGAGTTTGTTTTTAGGCTATTGCAAAGAAAAATAATCAGGAGTTTTTAAAAATTAAATCTACCATCAACTACTTATTAAACCTCGCATCACCATCAATCACAATTTTTTTCTTGAGCGATCTTGCTCCGCGTCTTTTAAGGTCAATCATTTTATTTTTATCCTTGACGATCTGCATTGTTAATTCTTCACAAGCAATATCGGCAGAACCTTCAATGCTCTGTGAAGTTTCTTCCGCACGATAAAGTGCATGAGGTGTTTTCACCATCAGCTCAACACGATATTGATTTTTTTTATTAAGATCAACCTCCACTTCAAACTCCAAAACATTCTTAATAATTCGATTGACTTTTTGCAATTTTTTTTCAATATATTCCTGGGCTTTTTTGTCCGAATCCATTCCCTTAAACATCACTCTCAACGCTTGTGTTTTTTTGATTACCATAAATTTTTTATTGAACAGACAAGGAAATTTTTATTTTCTTTGTATGCCCAATGTGTTAATTTAGCTTAATTCAAAATCCGACATAAACAATCTCTTCTTTTATTTGCACATCAAACTCTTTCCGTAATTTTTGTTTAATAATTCCTGCCAGAATCACCACATCTTCCGCTGTTCCTGTTCCATCGTTAATAAAAAAATTAGCATGTTTTTTACTCACCATCACTCCACCAATTTTTTTTCCTCGAAAGCCTATTTCTTCAATTAACCAACCAGCTGGAATTTTTCCCTCCTGACTTTTTTTCCCGGTATCTTTTTCAAATTGCAAAATCAACTCTGTATTTTTAACGATAGGATTTTGAAAAAAACTGCCAGCACTAAAGCCTTTCGGCATAGCAGTATTTCTTTTGGTAATAATTTCTTGCATTTTTTGTTTAATTATTTCTTGCTGACTTTTTTTAAATTTAAGTTTAACCGCTAGAACAATTAGTTGCGGATTTTTTTTGAAAATACTAGTGCGATAAGCGAATTGACAATCTTTGCAAGAATAGTCAGTGCTTATTTTATTTTCAAGATTAAAAACTCGCACACTAGAAATATTATTTTCCATCTGTCCGCCATATGCTCCAGCATTGCCACGAATTGCCCCACCGACTGTGCCAGGAATTCCCACTGCCCATTCCATTCCGGAAAAATTATTATTTTTAAAAAAATTGACGACGCTACTGAGATTTTCTCCCGCCCAACATTCTATAAATTTATCTTTTTGTTTTATTTCAAGTGCTCCTTGCATTTTAATAACTAAACCAGAAAAACCTTTGTCACTAAAAAGAATATTGCTTCCACCACCCAGCACGAAAAAATCTATTTTTTTTTCGCTAGCGAAATCCAGCGCTTCCAAAAGTTCCGTTTCATTGCTCGCCACACAAAAAAACTTCGCCAATCCACCAATTCTAAGTGTGGTTAAATCTGCAAGGGGAATATTTTTTTGAATAGTTAGTTTGGACATATTAATATTCTATACTACCAGTTTAGCATAAAAAAATATATTATCAAGCTACTGATTCATTTTTTTTACTATCCTCCTTTCGCACTTCTTCCCAGAAAAAAACCGCTAAAAACGATCCTAAAACAACTAACCAATCTTTCCCATCAATTGGCAACATTCGTAAATATGTTTGGCAAAATGGTAAATACATAAATACTAATAAAATTATAAGCGAAATAACAATTGACCCGATAGCATATTTATTTTTAAAAAATCCCAACTGAAACGGCGAAAGTGTTTCACTGCGTGCTTGTAAAAGATTTGCCATCTGTGTCATTGAAAGCACGGCATAAGCGGCGGTAGTTGATTTGAGATATAATATGCTATCAACTGAAAAACTTTCGCCAAAATGCCAACCGCCACGAAGCATTGACCAAAGAAATGCCACAACTGCTCCTGTCGCCATAATAATTCCCAAATAAATAATTCTTCGAAAGCCACCAAAACTCATAATACTGTTTTTGGAATTTAATTTAATCTTGGAAGTTCCTGGCTCTTCCGGTTCAAGTCCCAGCGCAAAAGAAGGAAAAATATCTGTGCCCAAGTCCACTGCCAAAATTTGCACAGCAGAAATTGGAGAAGGAATTTGCAAAAGCACCCCAAAGATTACAAGAAATAATTCACTAGCGTTAGAAGTAAAGACATAATGCACAAACTTTTTGAGATTTTGAAAAATTGTGCGACCAACTCTTACGCCTTTCACAATTGAAGCAAAATTATCATCCATCAAAATCATACTCGCCGCTTCTTTGGAAACATCTGTGCCAATAATCCCCATTGCTACGCCAATGTCAGCTTTTTTAAGTGCTGGTGCATCATTCACTCCATCGCCAGTCATCGCAATCACCTCACCATATTTTTTTAGCACAGTAGCAATTCGCAATTTTTGTTCTGGAGCAATTCGCGCAAAAACACAAACGCCATTTTTTATTTTTTGATATAAATCTTTATCTTTTAAATTATCTAGCATTTTTCCATTGATCACAATTTCTTTCTTTGCCAATTCATTTTTATTGACCAGACCAACATTTTCCGCAATCGCTCGTGCGGTTATTTCGTAATCTCCCGTAATCATAACAACATTAATGCCTAAATTTCTACATTCCATAATGGCGTTGGCAACATTTTCTCGTGGCGGATCAATCATCGCCATCATTCCCACCCAAACTAAACCTTTCTCTGCTTCTACTAAATATTGATCTTTATTAAATCCTCCGAGATCGCGATATGCAAAAGCCAAAACACGCAAAGCATCTTGAGACATTTGATTATACAACATTTTCGCTTTAGTTTTTTCTGCTTCATTAAACGGCAAGATGCTTTCTCCGATTTTAATAAAATTGCAAAGATCGATCATCACATCCGGTGAACCCTTGACATAAGAAATTAATTTAGCATTTTGATAGATTACGCTCATTCTCATTCGCTCGGAAGAAAAAGGATTTTCATTAATTTTTTTCTCATCTCGCTCATAAAACTTTTTAGTTTTATTATATTTTTGTCCCGCCACAATAATCGCACCTTCTGTTGGATCGCCAATTATTTTATAATTTTTTTTATCCACAGCGAGACTCGCATCATTGCACAGTGTTCCTATTTTAAATAACAATTCGAGATTAGAAACTTCTTGATGATTAATTTTTTCTTGCTTGCGATAAAAATTTCCCACTGGCGCATAACCCGCACCATCTATTTCCAAAATTTCTCCATTGATTACAACTTTTGTCACCGCTAATTCATTGCGTGTTATTGTTCCAGTTTTATCTGTGCAAATCATTGAGACTGATCCCAATGTTTCCACAGCATTTAATTTTTTCGCCAAAACATTTTCTTTGATTAGTCGCTTCATACCAAAAGACAACGCCACAGAAATCGCTGCCGGAAGTCCTTCTGGCACAACTGAAACGGAAAGTGCTAGGGCAAACAAGAAATTTTGATAGAGTGACATTTTGAAATATTGTCCGGCAATAAGCACAACGATTCCAATAAACACAGACAGAATTGTTACATCTCTGCCAAGTGTTCGCATTTGTTTTTGCAATGGCGTTAAATCATTTTCAACTTCTTGCGTCAGATGAGCAATCCGTCCTAGCTCGGTATTCATACCAGTTCCTGTAACGAGAAATCTTGCTTCTCCAGTCGCCACTGTCTCGCCCATAAAAACCATATTATCAATGTCAGAAAAAGCTATGCCACTTTCTTTGATTATTTTCACTTCTTTTCTCTTTGGTTTTGATTCGCCAGTGAAAATAAAACTATTGACTTTGAGATCATAACTTTCCAAAAGATATCCATCGGCAGAAATATTATCCCCCGCTGTAATAAAAATCACATCACCTGGCACAATTAGTTTTGTGTCAAGTTGTTTTTTTTCACCGTCACGAAATACTAAAGCATAACTGGCTGTTAATTTTTTAATGCTTTCCAGAACTCGATCAGCTTTAAATTCTTGAAAAAATCCCACTGTCGCATTGAGTAAAACAATGATAGCAATAATTGTTGCATCGCGATATTCCGAAAAAGCCGCGGCTAATCCTGCTGCCACCAGCAAAATCCAAACCAGCGCATCATTAAATTGAGCTAGAATTAATTTCAACCATTTCCAATTTTGTTTTTTGGCAATTTTATTTTCCCCAAATTCAAGAATCTTTTTTTTCGCCTGATCCACGCTCAAGCCAGCCTGAATAGAACTAAACTTTTTCAAAACTTCTTCTGGAGTGAAATTATAAATTTGCTTTCTTGTTTTTATAGGCATTTTATTTTTTTATTTTTTAAAAAAAATCAAATTAATTATAATTCCGATATTTCGGACAACTTAGTCGCCACTTCCCAAACATTTCCTGCACCAATCGCAATAACAACATCATCTGTGCCAATTTTATCTTTCAAAAATTCCACTGTCTCGTCAATCGTGGCGATATATTCTGCTTTTTCACGATCATATTTATTCACTAATTCTACTAAATCTTTTGAATGAACGCCACCTTGTGCTTCGCGAGCACTTCCATAGATATCTAAAATAATCACTTTGTCCGCATCAGAAAAACTTTGAGAAAATTCCGCGAGCAATGCTTTAGTGCGTGTGAAAGTATGCGGATGAAAAACCGCCCAAATATTTTTTTCTGAATACAAACTTCGTGCCGCACTTAATGTTGCACGGATTTCATCAGGATGATGAGCATAGTCATCAATTAAAATTGCACCATTTCTCGAGCCAATCAATTCAAATCTTCTCGCTGTTCCCTGAAAATTTTCAAGAGCAGTTTGAATTTTTTCCACACTAAAATTAAGCTTATAGCAAACTATGATAACAGCTAATGCATTAAGCGCATTATGTTTTCCAAAAAGACCAATTTTGAAATTACCCAAACTTTTTTCACCTTGCGTCACCGAAAATATTTGGCTATAATTTTTTTCTTGCTCTTGTTTTAATTCTAAATTTATTATGCGATAATCGCAATCAGCAGAAAAACCATAAGTCAAAACTGTGCAAGTGGCTGATTTCGCAACTTCAAGAGTGGAAATCGCATCACCACAGACAACTAGAAAACCCGCTTTAGGAATTTTAGCTACGAAATCTTTGAAAGTTTTTTTATACGCCTCAAAATCTGGAAAAAAATCCGGATGATCATAATCACAATTAGTCAAAATTACTCCGTGTGGATTATATCGTGCCAGTTTATTTTGATATTCATCAGCTTCCATTACAAAAATTTCTCCCGCTCCAGTCAATGCATTGCCATTCCAATTTTTTACTCGACTACCAATTGCCGCTATCGGATCTTTACCTAATTCTTTTAATGTATTAGCTAGCCATGCGGAAGTCGTCGTTTTTCCATGCGTTCCACAAATGGCAATACCATATTTTTGATTAAACAGTTCGGCAAGAATTTCCGGATAGCTTAGCATTGGCAACTTTCTCTTTACGCTTTCCTGAAATTCTATATTATTTTTTTCATTATACGCCGTAGAATAAACTACCAAATCGATATCATCAGGAATATTTTTCGCTGAAAAATTCTCAAAATATTTAATTTTGTTTTTTTGCAAAACCTCATCAGTGAAAAATTTTTCCGCTGTATCAGAACCGAGAACTTCAATGCCTTTGGCTTTCAAAATTTCTACTACGCCAACCACACCAGAACCTTTAATGCCAATGACATAGATTTTTTTGATATTTTTCAAATCAAGTTTCATATAGTTTTAATTTATTTATTCTTTAATCATATTCAAAATTCCATTTGCAATTTTTTCCGCTGCATCTGGGTGATAAAATGTTCCAATATTTTCAGCCAATTTATTGCGTAGCATTTCACTGTCCATAATTTCGTCAATTTTTTCCAAAAGCATGCTCCCGCCCATATTATTTTCTTCCATCACGACACAACCGCCGATTCGTGCCAAAGAATAGGCGTTCATTCTTTGATGATCACTTGCAGAAGTTTCTAGCGGAATAAGAATTGCCGGTTTTTTGTTGGCCGCAATTTCAGAAATAGTTGTGGCACTAGCCCGTGAGATCACTAAATCAGCCACAGCAAAAACATCCTCAATATTTTCTCGAATAAAAGCCACAGGAAAATAACCATCTCTTTCTGCCTTAAAACCCAACTCTCCTGCCATATGGCAAACTTCTTCAAAATTATTTTCTCCTGTCTGATGAATAATTTGATATTTATGCATCAGCTGTGGCAAAATACGCAAAACTTTATCATTGATACTTTTCGATCCTTGCGATCCGCCCGTCACATAAATAACTTTTCTTGATTCTGTAAGATTAAATGTTTGTCGTGCTCTGTTGACATCACCCTTGTCAATTACAGCACTTAATGGATTTCCAGTCAGCACAACTTGCGCCGCTGGAAAATATTTTTCCGCTTCGGGATAAGCAACGGCCACTCTTCGAGAAAATTTTCCCAACATTGAATTAGCCAACCCAGGATTTGAATCTGATTCATGAATAAGAATTGGAATGCGATAAAGCCAACCAACTACAACAACGGGAAATGATGCATAGCCACCTTTAGAAAAAATTGCATCGGGCATTAAAACTAATAAAAGCCACATGGATTTCATAATTCCCAGTGGAATTTTAAAAAAATCGATTATATTATGCACAGAAAAATATCGCCGTAGCTTTCCCGTCAAAATATTTCTAATCGGAATATTTTCTTGTCCCATAATATCATTTTCCAACTTGCCTTTTGGTCCGATAAAATAAAACTCAGCATCCGGCATTTTTTCCCGAATTTTTTTCGCCACTGCCACGAGTGGTGTCAAATGTCCGCCCGTTCCTCCGCCTGTCAATATGATACGCATAAAGTTTGTTAATAAGTTATTAAAAGATACTTAATACACCTTCAATTCAGCAATAACTTGCAAGCATTTTTTATAGGATAGCACAAACTTAGTTTTTTTCATAAAATTCGCATCACATCATCTAAAAAAACACCAACTTCACCATCAGAATTATTGTAGCATGCTTGGAGAAAGGTAAATAGTTACGGAACTAATTATGACATTTCTATATAATTTTGACAATTTAAAAATTTCTTTGACAAAAACCAGCTTCACGAGTAGAATAAGGTTTATGTTTAATTTAAATTAATTGCTCGCATGCGAGCTGAAAAATACTCAAATGGAAATTCGAAATATCGCGATTATCGCCCATGTGGATCATGGAAAAACAACCTTAACTGATGCAATTATGCGTCAAACAGGAAACGCTCCTGAGGGAGACACGATGGATAGTAACGCACTAGAAAAAGAACGGGGCATTACAATTTATTCTAAAAATGCCGCTATTATCTATAAAGACACCAAAATAAATATTGTAGACACGCCCGGACATGCTGATTTTGGCTCTGAAGTTGAACGAGTTTTGCGTTCAATTGATAGTGTTGTGCTTGTGGTTGATGCCCAAGAAGGACCAATGCCTCAAACCAGATTCGTGCTTAAAAAATCTTTGGAATTGGGCTTAAAACCAATTGTTGTTATAAATAAAATTGACAAGCCAGCCGCTGATCCCGACATGGTACAAGAACAAGTTTTTGAATTATTTTTGGATTTAGGGGCAAACGACGAACAACTCGAATTTACAACTGTTTATGCAATTGCTCGTCAAGGAATTGCTAAAATGCATTTAGAAGACGAATCAACTGATCTCTCTCCCCTACTTGATACAATTCTTGCACGCATTCCAGCAACGCCATTGGAAAATAGTGATAAGCCTTTACGAATGCAATTTTTTAATTTAGGTTATGACAATTTTTTGGGACGACTTGGCGTTGGCCGAATTTATGAAGGCATAATTCATGTCAACGACACCGTAACAGTTAAAAAAAGTGATGGGACAACTGAAACAGGCAAGATTGTGAAACTCTTTTCTTTTTTGGGAACGGAAAGAAAAGATGTAACTGAAGCAATTGCTGGTGATATCGTAATGATTGCTGGAATTCCTAAGATTGATATTGGCGAGACTGTTTGTGCTTCGCCAGATCAAGAAGCTTTGCCTTATATTAATATCGATGAACCAACTATTTCCTTGAGTTTTTTAGTTAATGATTCGCCATTTGCTGGTAAGGAAGGAAAATTGGTCACCACAAAACAAATTCGTGAACGCTTAATTAAAGAATTAGAAGTTAATGTTGGATTAAAAATTGATTTTCCAGCAGCGGAATATTACACAGTTTATGGACGAGGAGAATTACATATTGCCATCTTGCTAGAAAATATGCGCCGTGAAGGATTTGAATTACAAGTTTCAAAACCAAAAGTAATCATCAAAGATATCGATGGCGTAAAATCAGAACCATTTGAAGAGTTGACTGTTGATGTTCCTGAAAAATCTTCTGGCGTTGTGATTGAAAAAATTGGGAAAAGAAAAGGCATTATGATGAATATGAAACAAACTGGCAATCAAATGCGCATGATTTTTGAAGTTCCTACGCGTGGAATTTTGGGTTATCGTGGTGAGTTTATGATTGATACTCGTGGAGAAGGCATTCTTTGTAGTCGCGTGATTGGTTTTCGTCCGTATGCCGGAGAAATCAAAAAGACTGACACTGGCTCAATGATTTCCATGGCAACAGGCAAGGCCTTGGGGTTTTCTCTGGCTAATTTGCAAACTCGCGGCACACTTTTTATTGAACCATCAGTTGAAGTCTATGAAGGCATGGTAATTGGCACAACTTCCAAAGGTCAAGATATGTCTGTTAATCCAACCAAGGGCAAGGCCATGAGCAATATGCGATCTTCTGGTGCAGACGAAGCTATCCAACTCACCCCGCCAATTAAAATAACGCTTGAACGAGGTTTGGAAATTATGGCTGATGATGAATATTTGGAAGTTACTCCGCTTTCTGTCAGATTACGCAAACAATTTCTCAGTGAAACAGAACGGATTAGACATTCACGAAAAGCTTAATAAATATTTTAAAAAATAATTATTTCTCACCAAATCTTGTGCTAATTAAATCAAAAGCTTCATCAAGATAGCGTTCTTCGATTTTTCGACCATCATCAAGATCACTGTGATAAACTTGCATCAAATCATCAAGATTAGCTGTGATTATTTCAATTTTCTTGCCAATCTTATTTAAGCTTGAAATTGGAAAGGCTAATTTAGCAATTGCTAAATCTTTAATATTAACAACGGGAGCATTTCCCACACAATCAATAACAATTATTTTTTTAGCTCCATTTAAAATTGATAAATATATTTTTTCAAAAGCCCTGAAACCTCTGCCCCAATAAACTGGCTTATCGTAAGACAATTCCTCACTTCCAGAAAAAATTAATAAATTATTTTTTAAAATTTCCGGCTTTTCTAAGATAGCCTTCATTAAAATTGCCACTCCAGAAGCGTTATCAATTGCTCCTTTTTTTATGCTATCATAATGAGCAAAAGAAATTGTTTTTGGGTTTTTTAGATTACCAACAAGAATATTGGCCGACTGATATTTTACTCTTTCAACTACTATTTCGCCTTTTATTTTTTTGGCTTTTATTACACTTGAAACTTCTCGATAATCAACGCAAATAGCGGGAGCAAAATAATAATTTTTCAAAGAGATTCCCTCACATCTTGGATTAAAATTAATATTAGCAATTTCTTGACAAATCGCAGATGGCAATAATGAGCTGAGTACCACATCATTATTTTCAATTTTTCCACTCACAAAAGCACAGCCTTCACATTTCAGTTTTTTGTCATCTGCAGATAAGAAAACTTTTTGCGTTAAGGGAATTTCCGTTTGAAATTTTTGCAAAGTGAAGTTGATAGAACTCTCTTTGAGCAAGGAAATTAAAAAATTACGCGCCATTGTCTCACCCTCTAATTGCCTCGGAGCAAAAGAAACTAACTTGGCAATAAATTCTTGATAGTTAAATTTTTTAGTTTGCATATTTTTTATGTTAAAAAAATTAAAATTAGTTTAAAATATTATTGAAAAAGGTTGTGCTAATAGATTTTAGCACAACCTTTATTTAAAGCAATCACGAGTGAGCAATTAGCTCTTTCTCGTAATGCTTCATAATCTCAAAAAAACGAACATCTTCTCTATTCGGAGAAGAAAGCGTTTTTAAGAAACCATTTCCCCCTAAGGCTTTTTGGGGGACCTCATTCAATTTCGAATGAAATTCCCCCACATTAACCTTGAGTGGCGTACTCAGGATAAGCGGAGCGAATCCGCAAATATCCTGTATTTTCTTGTTGTTCTCCTCGAACCAGAGTATGACCTCTGGATCCTCATCGACCGTTGAGGCTAAGCCCCTTGATCCGTCGAGGAATAACAAAAGATAAAAGAAGTAATACCAGTCCGCCGGTGGGCGAACATTCTCAGCCTCAGAAAAACTTTCTCCGAAGTTAAGTCTTCTTTTTTTCTCGTATCTTCCATTTTTTGTAAAAACAAATTCCGGAAGATTTTTTTTTGCATTCAGAAACAACTCCGAGAAAAAGCCACTCAGATCATCTTTTTCTACGGAAATTTCTGGAAGTGCTTTTTTCATCATCTCCCAATGAAACTCTGGGAGACTTTTTCCGCAATTGCTTTTCAATTCGGAAAAAATTGCACCCTGCAAATTTTTTTCCGGTGAAATCCGTTTGCAATTGATGGCAAGATTGCCGTTTCTTGCCATTACCAGGAGAGGCATCAGCACGAGTGACTTTTTATACTCGTTCGTACTGTTTTGTGGAAATGTGTCGCGGATGAGCGACAAAAACAACGGCTCAATCCCCCATTCCTTTGCCGACAGGTATAATGCCAAATGTTCAATATTTGGTGTTGGAACCTGCCGTGATAGACAGACCTGAAACTTGCTAGTCTGCCTTTCAAAATGTTTATCCGCGATTGAAAAAAAACTTTTAATTCCAAATTTTTTTTCGCAATAGTCGTTGATTTTTCTCGAGATTTCGCCTCGAGCGTTTTCTCGCTCAGCGATTTCTCTTTTCAAGCATTCTATTCTCATCTTCCCCCCCCTTTTTTTTCGTTATCCTTGAATTTATTTTATCACGAAATTTTTCGTGATTTTTTTTAAACGAACTAAAAAACCGGCTCTTGCGAGACCGGCTTTGGTTTATTGAAAATGATTTTTTGCTTACGCCCCCAAACTCATTTTTCCGAAACCAAAACCGATCTGGATAATCCAGACAATAATAAACAACAAGCAATAATGCTTTTGTGTTATTTTGGTTGCGACTTTATTTATACTCATAAAGATAAATTAGCAGATGATTGATTTTTTGTCAAATTTTTTCAACTGCACCATGCCTATCAACAAGCCCACTTCAAAAATACGACATCATACAAAAAAGAATCCCGTAAATTAATATTTAGCCCGTTGGAAATAACAAAAATTATCATACTTAATACTATAGCCATAAGAATAAAATCCAGAAAACACAAAAAAGGAAATATAAATTTTCGTTTCTCTCTAAAAGATGCGAGACATGCTCTTGGCGAAGCATCCTTTTCCGACCTTGACATGTGAAGTATCTTTTCAAGCAATCCTATGAAAATTGGCACCAGTTTAAATAATGCCGATAACCATCCCGTTGAGTCTATTTTCTCTAAATTATTTTCTGCATTTTTAGATGCTGAGATTTCCTCCTTGGTGACTTCTTCAACTTTTGCTCCTCCGTCGATATAATTTATTTTTTCTGCACCAGTATTGTTTTCCATGCCTGTTTATTTTAGCCCTTAAATATTTTTGTAAAATCCAAAAGGACTATAGCCCAAATCTTTTAAATTATTTAAATTATACGCTACCGCTGATTCAGAGACTTGAAAATAATCAGCCATCTCCTCAGGAGTTTTATACATATTAAAAAGACTTCTTACTGTTTGCTCTGGCATCAGCAATGCAAAAGCAATATTGTTCGCTTCGATTTCCATATTTATATCATTTTTATTTATTTTCTCAGGATTATAAAAAGCAAAATCCGCTATCAAACCTGTTCCATTACTTATTTTTTCACTAGAAAAACTTTTATTTAAGCATGAAATCAAATGCCCAATTTCATGAGCAATTATAAATCTTCTTCTGTACCAAGAATCGGTTTCATTCACATTTATTGTCCAAACATTACCATCCTCCTTTTTATCTAATGTTAATGAACCACTAACACCATCAGATTCAAATTTTGCCTTCATAACATTTATACTTTTTATTTTTTCTTCCTTTCGTCCTATGTTTTGTTTTTCTATTATGTTTTTTATTATGTTTTCGAAATTCAATGCCCCATTTTCATAGGCACCTGTTGGTGTTATATCTCTAATATAACCACGAATGTTATCCTCTAAGTTTTCCATAATTTATTTATTATTTTTAAGTTTATTTGATCTATTCTCAGAATACACTAAAATTAATGTTCCAGCAAATTTAATAATCCCTTAATTTCTTAATTGTCTTATGATCACGGATTTTTTCCAAGGCCTTGGCTTCAATTTGACGAATTCGTTCGCGTGTTACTCCAAACTCTTGTCCCACCTCTTCGAGTGTGTGCGTTACACCATCTTCCAGACCAAAACGAATTTTTAAAATCTTTTGTTCTCGCGGTGTGAGATCGCGCAAAATTTCTTCCACATGTTCTTTGAGCATTTTTCTTGAGGCTAATTGATTGGGCATAACTGTTTCCGTATCTTCCACGAAATCACCCAAAACTGAATCATCATCACTATCACCCACAGTCGTTTCCAGAGAAACTGTTTCTTGGGAAATTTTTTGAATATGCCGAATTTTATCCACCTCCACACCCATCTCAACAGCAATTTCTTCCGGCAATGGCTCCCGACCCAAATCTTGTACTAATCTTCGTGTGATTTGTGCATATTTATTAATTGTTTCTACCATATGCACTGGGATTCTGATTGTTCTTGATTGATCCGCCAAAGCTCTTGTTACGGCTTGACGAATCCACCATGTCGCATAAGTGGAAAATTTATAACCTTTGCGATAATCAAATTTTTCCACTGCCCGAAAAAGACCGATATTACCTTCTTGAATTAAATCCAAAAGAGAAAGATTGTGCGAACGACCAACATATTTCTTAGCAATACTAACAACCAAACGCAAATTCGCTTCTGTCATTTTTTGTTTGGCCACAAGATCATCTTTTTCAATTCTTTTTGCTAAGGAAACTTCTTCGTCCGTTGAAAGCAACCCCACTCGTCCAATTTCCCGCAAATACATTTGCACCAAATCAGAAGAAGCGTCATCAGAAACTCCCGCGTTTAAATTATCTTTCCGTGTCGCCCGAACTCTCTTAGTAGGTTTTTCATTTTCAAAATCCTCAGAAATTTTATCTGTTTCAAATTTAATCATCTCATCAGAGCTGATTACTTTAATACTGCTTTTTTCTAAGTTATCATATAGCTCTTCTAGTTTTTCAATATCTCGTTCTGGATCAGGAAAGGCATGCAAAATTTCATCTTCCGTAATAAAACCTCTTTGTTTGGAACGATAAACCAAATCTTCAATTTTATTTTTCTTACCAGCTTCGGCTTCCGTTTTTTTATCACTTTGCTTATTTTTTATGGAAGTTTTTTTATCTTCTTGCTTGGCTGGCTTTATTTTGATTGTAAAGCGACCAGCAGTTTTTTTAGAAATTGGTTTTTTTTCGTCCTTGCGCACTAAAACAGCTTTCTTTTTTAGAATTTTTTTAGGTAGTTTTTTAGCAACTTTTTTTGCCTCCTTCTTTTTTGGCAGAATCTTTTTTATTGTCATTTGGTTCTGCTTTGGGCGTTTCTTTGGTTACATCCTTTATTTCATTTTCAACTTCGTTCAATCCTTCTTTGAAGCTTTCGTCATCAAAAACATATTGTTTTGAAACTACTTTAGAAACTGCAAATAAATCAAT
>JBAXKA010000004.1:0-34932 GCA_037137555.1 Candidatus Moraniibacteriota bacterium | reverse complement strand
GAATATGGGATATGAATATATTCCTGCCGAAGAAGCTTTGAAACAAAGACAAAATGACACGACTAATTTTATTCTCTCCGATATCGCGGTTAAAAAACTCATGGAAATAAATAGCTATGAGATTGATGGGGTGGATTATAAATTTAGTGAAAAAGATGTGAGGGATGCAATTGATGAATTGGAGAATATCCAATACGAAGGTTTGATCGATACGGCGCAGAAAATATACAATATCATTATGCCAACTAGTGGAGGCAAGACGATCAAGGTTAATCACAGTGGAAAGTCGATGTCAAAAAATTTCCGTTTTATTAATTTCAAAAATCCGGAGAATAATGAATTTCATGTGACGGCTGAATTCGAAGCGACTGGCAAGCAAAATATTCGACCAGACATTGTTTGTTTTGTGAATGGTATTCCATTTGCGATTATTGAGAATAAGAAATCGAGTGTATCGGTTTTGGAATCAATTGGCCAATTAAACAGATATCAAAATCCTGAGCATTGTCCAAGACTTTTTGCTTATGCCCAATTTTTAGTTGGTACTAATAACAAAGAATTTCAATATGGAACAACAGGCACCCCAAATAAGTTTTATACAGTTTGGAAGGAAAAAGAAATTTCGAAAGTTGAAATGGACACGCGTGTTAAGAATCTCATCCAAAAACAAATTCCCAGCAATATTTATAATCAAATACTAATTGATTTAAATGGTGCAACAGATGGACATATTCAAAAACTTGATCGACTGGCAACCCAGCAAGATCGTGGCGTAGTTTCGCTTTTTGAACCAAAACGACTTTTAGATCTGACGAAAAACTATATTCTGTTTGATGCTGGCGTGAAAAAACTTTCTCGCTATCAGCAATATTTTGCGATTCATAAGATGATTTCGCGGATTTCGCAGGAAGAAACGACAGCAAAAGGAATCAATCGCAGAAAGGGTGGACTAGTGTGGCACACGCAAGGATCGGGAAAATCTTTGACCATGGTGATGTTTGTCAAAGCCTTGATTGAAAGTCCGCAGATCAAAAATCCGCGCGTGATTATTGTAACCGACCGAAAAGATTTGGACAAACAAATCAAAGACACTTTTAAAAATTGTAATCTTAAGAAAAATGTTAAGCAAGCGACCAGTGGGCAAAATCTGCTTGAGCTGATAAAAAACAAGGACCTGGCAGTGATTACAACGCTTGTGCATAAATTTGAATCAGCGCGCAAGAAAAACATCGGACTTGTTGACACAGACAAGAATATTTTTGTGTTAGTTGATGAAGCGCACCGCAGTCAAAATGGCGTGGCTAATCTGGAAATGAATCGCATTATTCCTAATGCATGTTATATCGGGTTTACGGGAACACCTCTGATGAAAAATGAAAGAGAAAGCTGGCGCAAATTTGGTGGTTATATTGATAAATACACAATCGATGATGCCCTTGAAGATAAAATTATTTTGCCGCTCATTTATGAAGGTCGTTATGTCGACATGACGCAAGACGCCAAACAGATTGACCGACTGGAAAAGCGCCAGGCGGATCGTGTCGCTGACGGATCGGGAATGAAGTATGTGGCTAAAATGAAAAAAGAAATAAATGCCAAAGTGATCAGGGACAATCCCGGAAGAATTAGAGAGATTGCATATGACATTGAGAAGCATTATAGTGAAAATTTTCAAAATACTGGACTGAAAGCTCAGATCGTTGCACCTTCGAAATTTTCGGCGATTTTATTTCAAAAACATTTTGAAGCCAGTGGGAAAATTAGAACGGCTATTGTGATTTCTGATGAGCATGAAGATGGTGATGATGAAAATACACATAGAAAAGAAGTCGTTGCGTATTTGGATGGTGTTCGTGAAAAAAATGGCAATGTGGCAAAATATGAAAAGGATGTGATTGAAAGCTTTAAATATAATGAAGATGGAGTTGAGATTATTATTGTTGTGGACAAATTGCTCACCGGTTTTGATGCTCCGCGCAATACTGTTCTCTATTTAGCCAAGGATCTACGAGATCATAATTTACTCCAAGCCATCGCGCGTGTTAATCGTTTGCATGAGAATAAGAAGCTTCCGAAAACGGCGGGGTACATTATTGATTATTCGGAAAATGCTAAAAATATCAATACAGCGATGAAGTTGTTTGGTAATTATGACGAGGCGGATGTCAAAGGCACTCTGATTGATGTGACAGAAAAAATTCAAGAGCTTGAGCAAAGTTATGGCCTTGTGCATGATATTTTCAAGGAACTCAAATCTTCATCTGACGACGAGGCTTATTTGCAATTCCTTGGTGATGGACCAAAAAGAGAAACTTTCTATAAGGCGCTGAATGATTTTATCCGCAAACTGAATGAATGTTTTGTATTGCAAGATTTCGTGCATGAGTTTAGCCATCTGGATGCGTACAAGAGAGAACTAAAAAAATTTATGGAACTCCGACGGGCGGCCAGTCTCAAATATGCTGACCGAGTTGATTTGTCACAGTACAAGCAGTCGCTAGTGAATATTTTGGATAAATATGTGGATGCGCTTGGCGTGGAACTTTTGACAAAGCAGGTGAACATCACTGACCGCAAACAATTCGAGGAAGCTATCGAAAATCTTGGGTCTGATAAATCTAAGGCGGAAGCTATTGCGGCGCAAACTGAGAAAACTATTACCGAAAAAATGGGAATGGATCCGGAGTTTTATGAGCGCTTTTCCAAAAAAATTTCAGAAATACTAGAGGCAATGAGGTTGGGTAAACTGGCAGATATTGAAGCATTGAAACAAATGAAAATTATTCGTGATGATGTGGTAGATAAAAAGGACGAAAGCTTGCCGGAAAGAATAAATGCCGAGAAAGGCTCTGATATTTTTTATCGTAACTTGCGAGGAGCTTTTGGAGCATCTTTGAGTGATGAACAAGGCTATATTGACATCGTACTGGATATTTTGAGTATCATTAAAGAAGAAGCGATTGTTGATTGGTATAAAACCGCTGATGTGAAACGCAAAATGATGAATGCCATTGACGACTATCTTTATGATGTGGTTAAAAATCAGAAAAACATTGAGCTGACTCACGATGAAATGCAAACTATCATAAATACTGCGATGCAACTAGCCGAGAATAATAATGAGGTTATTGCTTGAAACAAATATGCCTAAATTTGTCTATGGAACATTTTCCTATGAATATGAACTGATGCGGGAAATCCGTAGCACTTTGAGCCTGACGGTTAGTCCGGATATGCACTTGACTGTGAAGTGTCCGCAAAAGGCGGACGCCGAGCGGGTTGAAATGTTTTTGAGAAAGAAATGGTTTTGGCTCGAAAAACAATTGAATTTTTTCAGAAAGTTTCAGAAAAAGTTTTATCAAAAAGAATATATCTCCGGGGAAAGTTTTTTGTATCTTGGCAGACAATATCAATTGGTTGTCAAAAGAGGCAAGGATGATCGCGTGGTTTTGCAAAATGGGAAACTTGTTTTTTTCACTACCCAGCCAGTCAGTGACGGATTGCATAACTGCATTTATCTGACTGCTTGGTATGTCGGAAGAGCGAGAGAAATTCTGCGGGAGCGATATGCGGAGGTGGCGAAAAATTTTAATTATGGATATAGCTTGAAGTTGGTTATCAAAAAAATGCAAAGACGCTGGGGCAGTTATGCACGAGGCAAAAGCATCACGCTTAATCCGCTGCTCGTTCATGCTTCAAAGGATTGTATTGACTATGTGATTACCCATGAGCTTTGTCATATGAAATATAAAAATCATGATAAACAATTTTATAAACTGTTGAATTCAAAATATCCTAGATGGGAGAAGGTGAAAGAGAAATTGGAGATGAGGCTTTCGTGATGGGGATAAATTGATAAAAATAATTATGGAAAAAATAATTACTCGATACAATAATAAGAATAACAAATCATACATTTTTGATGTAAAAGACTACCTAGCTTTTTGTCAAAAAGTTAGGAGTGAATTATTGGCGATATGAAAAATCCAGGACAAAACAATTATAAGGGGATAAATGCACAAAGTTGGGCAGCGATGTCTTTATTTCTCCAGTTTTTACGAGATCAAAAATTTTCTTATATTTCTCTTGAGTCTTCTGGTTTTCAAGATTTTAATATTGTTTTTGGGGACGGAAGAAAAATTATATGTGAATCTAAAAATAGAAAGAGAAATTTTACTTATAAAAATTTAAAAGAAATATTCAATAATAAAAATATAACGAAGGCGCTAAAGGGCACTGATGAGTTGTTAATTATTTGTAAAAATGCTGATGAGAATTTAGTTTCGGAAATCAAGAGCGTACAATATTTTAAAGGATTAAAAGATAAATTTAAGGGGAAGGGTTTTACTAATTCGGAAATAAAACTACTGGCAAAGGTAAGGTTTTGGATTGTTCCCCCTGAATTCAATGAAAATATTATTTATTCATTGTTTTCCGATCTTATTAATTTTTGGCTTCCATCGGATGAAATTGAGAAAATTGTTGATAACATATTAGTACAGAAAATATACAAAGGATCCGCTAGGGGCAATACATATGCCAGAAAGGACATATTGAGTGAAATTGAGAGTTTAGCTGCTTATGCTAAAAAGAATAGTGCTTACTATAACGATGATTATAAAAAAAGAAATCAGCAGTTTGTTGAACTTAATAAGGCTCTTAAAAATCCAAAACATGGCATGTGGAATATAGACAAGGAATTATCAGCCTTCTCCACGAGGTATGAATTATTGGAATTCGCAAAAACTAGATTGGTTAGCAAGCATAATTCATTAAGTCTTAAAAATTGGGATCCCATTTTCAAACTTAATAAAATTTACTATTTCACATTTGGTATATTTGATATATTTGAAAACAATATACATACAGAAGCAAATATAAAATACGTAATAGAATATATAAAAAAATATACTAAAACAATCCGCGGCTTTTATCGCTCAGACTTTTTTGATGTCGATGTGATAAAAATAATTACAAAAATAATTGAAGGCAAAAATGGTAAAAAATATCTTAATGACGCTTTTATTGTTGTAAAAGATTTATTAACTTTTGATGGTCAACAATTTTTTTATCTTAAAGACAATGGATATGATTATGGTAAATGGGAAAAAGAAGAGATCTGCAAGTTATTACATAGAATTTATAATGTCGGGAATTGTAAAATAGAAGAAAAAACGCTTACTTTAATTACTAATGTTTTTAACATTATTGAAGACGATGGACAATTTAGCCATTATTCACCTAAGGAGGTTTTTGACATTTTTATTGATTGGATTAATAAAGGAACAAAAAAGAAAGATTTTCTCAATCGTTTTGAAAGATTGGTTAAAGAAGTCATTAACCAATATGACAAGTTTTATAAAACATATAGCAAAAATATAAGCTTTGATGGCTGGGAGCATTCTGGTGGAGGTATATCTTTCAGTGGTTCTCATCGTGTATACGATCGTCACTTTGTCAATGTATTTACGAATGCTATTGATAAATACTACACAGAAAATGAAAATTATTGCTGGAATTTTATCAAAGAAAGATGTTTAAGCAAGACCGATAAAAAAACAAAAAATAAAATAATTACAAAACCGGTTTCAAAACAAAGACCAGATTTTCTTAATCGTTCCGTTTATCATATTGTATTAAAAAGATACGCTGTCTCTGATGATAAAACGTCTGAAGAAGCATTTGAAATTCTAAAAGAATTAATTCTTTCTAGAAGAGGTATCCCGCACAAATCAGATTTAATTTGTCAGGCGGTTGTTGGTAGTGATTTGGATGACGACAAAAAGTGGAAATTAGTTGAGTTAACAACAAAGAAATACGGGATTCCTGTGAATCCATTTGTGGAGCAGATTGTAACCAATCTTGCAAAAAATGGCCATACTGAAGCAAAAGCGGAGTTGAAAAAATGGTTTGCTAATCCAGACTACTATAAACACCGCTTACTTGAAATTGATTCTGTTTTTAGCATCAGAGCTTTTTTGGATGTTGATATTGATTTTTCTGTGGAATTATTTAAATCTTTTTTAAAAAGTGAATATGTCCAATCAGAAAAAAGAGATACATTTGGTGCTTACGATATTGCGGGCTTACTCTATGACATTTTAAATAAAGATTATTCTAAGGGGCTCAAAATACTCAGGGATTTAAAAGGAGAAAAAAAACTAAATAAAAGTCAGCAAGTAATCTTTTCTTATAGTCTATTTAATAATAGAGGAAATGATCAAGCCACAGACCTAGCATTCCTGAATAAAATTTATAAGGATGTAATAGACCCATATCTAAAATCTGTCGGAGATGACATTAAAATAATTTGCCAGAGATTTCCCAATGATAGTTGTCGTTCTGCATTTGTTCAATTTGCGGTAAGACTGGCTGCTCATAAACAAATAGAAAAAGCGATTAGAATTATAAAAGTTTTTATTGACGATCCGGACCCATATCTCTCAGGAAAAGATCCTAATGATAAAGAAGACAAATACAAGGAACATAAAAAAATTGAGCAAGGAGAGGAACCGAGCACAATAACTTCGGTTAGGGGATGGTGCGGGTGGGCATTAATGAAATGCTCGATTCTCGAGGGGCGAGGTCAACTTAATGAAATAATTAAGCTGACAAAAAAACTTTCCGAAGACGATAATTACTATGTTGTTCACATGGCTTGTTTTGCTCTTGGACAGCTCGCAAGAAACAGACTAACTGTCTTGCCCTCGGATAGAGAGACCCTTTTCTTTAATGATGATAAAGAGAAAGCATTAAAAATGTCGAAGAAGGTTGAAAGAATAGAATTCAATCTATTGAATAGACTTGCTTTATGGCCAGTTAATGTTCAAAAGGCGATGACAAAAAGTATATTACATGCTTTTGATCCAATGAGATCCCTAAATGAGACTGATTCATGGAAACTGATTACAATTTTAAGAAAACTTCCGATAGGAGCAATTGATGAAGCAGCATCCTTGTTTATATACCTTGCCGAATTTAGAAAAGATGCCTACAAAAAATGGAGATTCAGTTTGCCAGGGCTTTATGATGATCTTGGACCAGGTAATTTTAACAATAAGAAATTCAAAAAAGCAACAAAAGAAATAATAAAGGATATGCAAAAAAAAGATCCTGATAGTTGCTTCAAGTTTGCTGCTTCAATTGAGCACTTAATGCGAGAGATTGCAGTCCAAGAAAACAAGGTTGATAAATATGAAAAGCTTGCTCTTGAGTACTTTGATTTAATGACTGATAAATATGCTCACAATATATATAATCTTATTTATCAGACTATAGAGAAGAAACTTCAAGAAAAAGACATTAACCATATAGACTCTTGGTATGACCTACTTCTTAGATGTTTCAAAAATGAAGCTATTTTCTACGAGGAAACAAAAAAAGCTGGGAAACTTTCAGACGTAAGATGGTATCCTACCCTATATCACTCAAGAATCCTAGAACTAATTAATGAGAAAATGGGAAAAGATAAATTTATGGAAGTTGCAAAAATATACTTTTCTTTTCCGAATGAAATAGCTTTGCACGAATCAGGCGCAATAGTTTCTGCTGTGAAAGAATTATCTAAATCAGACAAAGATGCTAAGAAAATTATAAAGAACCTTTTTAATAGAAATCCGAGTAGGTATTGGGATCTTAACAAGAAATAAAAAAGATTTAATTAAATCTAAAAAACACAATGAATCCAGGAAGAGTATCAGTTAAATTTTCAATTATCATAGCAAATAACATGCATAAAAACAGAACTTTCTTTTCAGAAGAATGGGACTTTACCATTGGTAGATATAGCTTTCACCGAATAAATGAAGACGAGGTCACGGCTTCCTTTTCTTTTTATGCCGTTCTTAAGGAATATGACGAACAAAATAGATTGATTGACGAATGCCCTTCTGAATATTTGCCAGAATTTCAAGAATTTGAAGAGGAAATTAAAACTGTATTAGATCTGCTTTCTTTGGAAGTTGGCAGAGGAATAAAAATAAAAGATGAGAGCTTTTTCTTTTCATCGGCTACCTGCGGAGATAGTGAAATTAATAATAATCATCCAATAAATCCTTCTAAAACAGGAGGTTTATATAATCGGCTAAGTATTCCCAATTCTGAAAATGACAAAAAAGTAAAAATAGCCCTTCGTCTATATAGGCAATCCGTGTCAACAAATGATCCGCGGGAACAGATAGCTAGGCTATATTCTGCCTTGGAGCAACTATTTTTTGATGGTGGCAATAAAATGTTAAATGTGGAAGAGGTAGGTCAAATCAGGGGTGCTATTGAGACCCTGTCTATTCCTTCAGAAAAGAAGAAGGTTATTGTTGATAGGCTTTGCAATCTTAGAAAAAGTCCAAAAACTATGATTATAGAAAATATTGAGCTAATGTATGAAAATGAGATCATCTCAGAAGAGGAGAAAAAGAAGCTTGTTGGGACATGGAATAAATATAGATCTGCCATAAGTCACGGCGAGATTATTTCAAAAAGAGATGAGGAATTTGACTATGTTGTTGCTGAAATTGATACAATTGTTGAGGCTATTCTTAAAAGGAGCATAGCGCATAGGATGCAAGAAGGTATATAGAAACGAGACATCTCACTGTCTTATTCCTCTAAATAAGACAAGGGCTGTCTTGTGTCTCATTTGTCTCATTTGCCCTTTGAAGATGCGACCGAGGAGCCTCAAGTCCCGCGCATGGACGAATCGTCAAAAAAGCCTTATAATTCCCTATATCTTAAAGTTCTAGACCGATGACGCCCGCCAAATCAACACAGGTCATCCCGCCAAGGCGGGACCGTCCCCGCAGATTAAGACGAAGCATTTATGTTTCGTCTTTGTGCTTTTGCGATATTTCAAGTGATTGTTGAGAGGCGTGATTTTAGGATAAATTGACAAAAATTATCCAAAATGATACAATATCACCATAAAAAGTTACAATAAAAATATGGAAAATGCTAAATCACAAATTATCTTATATCAAACCAAAGATGGAAAAACTCGCGTTGAAGTTCGCTTCGAACATGAAAATGTTTGGTTGACGCAAAAAATTATGGCGGAACTTTTTGGGACAACGGTCGCAAATGTTAATATCCATTTAAAAAACATTTTTCAAGCAGAAGAATTTCAGCAAGACTCAGTTATTAAGGAATTCTTAATAACTGCCTCGGACGGGAAAAAATACAAAACTAAGATGTATGGACTGGAGGTTATTATCGCAGTTGGATTTCGCGTAAACTCTGCTCGTGGCACGCTTTTTCGCCAATGGGCGACAGACCGCTTGAAGGAATATATGGTCAAAGGTTTCACTATGGACGACGCTCGCCTTAAGCAGGGAGGCTATAAGTCACATTTTTTTGAAGAACTCTTGCAAAGAATACGAGATATCCGATCGAGCGAGAGGATGCTGTACCAAAAAGTGACTGATATTTACGCGACGAGCATTGACTATCGTAAGGACACTAAAGAAACAGAATTATTCTTCAAGACGGTTCAAAATAAAATGCATTTTGCAGTGAGCGGAAAAACAGCCGCGGAAATAATTACACAGCGTGTTGCTGGATTGGAAAGCTCAATGAATATTTGACACTTTTAGGAAAGGGCGTTCTGAAAAATGCTGGTGCTGTGAGCGCTAAAGAGGCTGAGAAAAAGGCATTGCGGGAATATAACAAATTCAGGAAAGAGCAGGATAAAAATTATATTTCGGATTTTGATCAGGAGGTTAAAAGGATGCTGGAGAGTAGGAAGAAAGTTGAAATATAAATGATTTAAGCTAATGATTCGAGCCGTGTTGAATCGGGAGAATATAGACTTGATATTTTTATCGCCTGCTACAATACACTTTCACAATTTGGTGAGACAAGAGAAATTCTGACTTCGTCCCAAACTCCCCGCATCACAAAACAGTTTTAAAGAGAGGCTGTTTTTTTATTTTTTCTAGGCTAATTTCGCCATGTGGTGCGTCAATTTGACATTTTTGTTTTTTGCTGGTAGTCTTTTTAATCAATTATATATTGACTTAATTCTAATATTTAACAGTGCGTATGGACAAAGACATGATTAACAAGGCAAAAGCGCTTTGGCAAGATTTTTTAATAAAAAAAAGTAGCGAAAAGAAGAAACTATTGTTTTATATTCTAAGTTTTTTTGTTTTTGCCATGATACTTTTTGAGGGCATATATTTGTTCAATAATAAAAAAGAGCAATCGCAAGCTACTGAGCAAAAAATTTTAACAAGAGAGAAAAATGGCTTTGTTATAAACTCAATAAAAACAAATGATCTTTCAAGCGATTTCAGTTTTGAATCTGAAGAATATAATTCGGCAAAAAATATTACAACAAAAAATGCTGATGCGGAATTTTCTAATGAACAATTTAATTTTGGAGGACGCAGTTTGAAAATAAGTTGGGCGAATGGACAGGACAAAACAGTGCGGTTGAATAATTATTTAATAACACAAAAAGAGCAGTTCTATAAAATTGGTTTTTGGATTTCCAGTTCCAAAAAGAGTCAGGTGAAACTTTCACTGGCAAATGAAAAAGAAGTGTCCTTAATCGCAGAAGTTGAAATTGCCAGCAATCCAGAAAACAAATTTAAATATTATGAATATAATTTCAAATCAACCATTGAAGCTTCTGGTTTGGAATTTGCTGTTTCAGGTCTAGATCCAAGCATTATTTTTATTGATGATATCAAGCTTTTGCCATTAGTAATTGAAAAAGACACAGAGCTTTCTTCGGTTAAGGCGACAATTATTGGCTACGATCGAGAAATCAAACTTGATCAAAAGCAATTATTGCATCCGGAAAATTCCAGCGCCTTGTCAATTCCACGCACAATGTTGGGACAAATTTTCGTGCCTCAAAAAAGTGATTTAGTAGGAGCGGAATTTTTTATAACTAAAAATGGCGATGGAGGCGTTGGCGATTATGCTATTCAAGTGCGAGAATTTGATGCTCAAAAACAAAGTATTTCAACAACAATAAAAGCTATCGCTACTTTTTCCGCTAGCGATATTGAAACAGGAAATAAATTTTTTCAAATTATGGCTAAGCTGGAAGCGGGAAAAAAATACTGGCTGGGGATTGATAACACTAGCGTGAAAGTGAGCAGCGAAAATTATTTGGCAATTGGTCAAGCTAATAATAATTTAGTTTATCCAAATGGCAATGGTTTTATGCAACGAGCAGAAAATAAAATATTTACGGAAGAAAAAGATCTTTATTTCAAAACTTATTATGTCGAACCAACTAACTTAGCTTATGGTGAAACTGTTTATGATTTGGGAAAAGGCAAAAGTCGTGTGGATTTTCAGCTTGATTCAATTGATGGTAGCAGTATTTTAAATAATAGCTACACGGAAAAAAATACTTCCCCTGATAAATTTAGAAATCCCTTGCTTGGCGGTAGCAGTATCCTGGATGCATTCGAGGAAAAAAATGTTTCGGTTGATGTTTGGCGAAATACTATTTTTAATGATGATGAAGCCTATTTGGTGTATAAAATTAAAACTGATCAAAAAAATATTGAGAAATTAACTGTGGCCAATTTAATTTTTCATTATAATCTGCAACTTCTTTTATCTGTCGATGGAAAAAAATGGACAGAAATTTATTCGGATAACTCTGATAAGCTATGGCAAAATTCAGGCAAAATCGAAGTAACTTTTAAAAATACTCCGCAAGATATTTTTGTGATGCTCAAAAGAAAAGGAACTACAAGCGGTGTTTTTCTCGGTGGTTATTTCATGCTAGATCTAGTCGATCAAAATTATGACAAATAATGTATTAAATATTTCCATTGTTATTCCCGTGCATAATGAAGAGGAAAATATTCCTTTGCTTTATGCTAAATTAAAAGAACTTTTTAAAAAGCAAGTTGAATATGCAATAGAAATTATTTTTATTAATGATGGCAGTGTCGATAGCTCTTGGCAAAAAATTAAAAAAATTGCCAAAAAGGATGGTCGTGTCAGAGGAATTTTTTTTAGTCGGAATTTTGGTCATCAAGCTGCTCTTGAAGCAGGACTTAAAATGGCAAAAGGCGATGCGGTTATTATGATGGATGCTGATTTGCAACATCCACCAGAAATTATTCCCGCCATGCTTAAAAAATGGCAAGCGGGTTTTGAAGTTGTGAACACAAAAAGACTAGAAACAGAAAATGAATCAAGCCTAAAAAAAATTACATCTAAACTTTTTTATAATTTAATCAATTGGATTTCGGATATTTATATTGAACCGGGCAGTGCAGATTTTCGCTTGATTGATAGAAAGGCATTAGATTCTTTGAATAGTTTGCCAGAAAAAGATAAATTTTATCGCGGACTGGTTAATTGGATTGGTTTTCGTAGCACTTTTGTTGATTTTACGGCTAGTAGCAGAAAGTATGGCAGAAGTTCCTATTCGCTTGGCAAGATGATTTCTTTCGCTCGTATCGGAGTAACTTCTTTTAGTATGTTGCCAATGAAAATTATTATCGCAATTGGTGCGGTTTTATTTTTTGGCGGGGGATTGATGCTTGCGATAATGGTTTATGTGCGGTGGTTTGTGGATGATGGTTTTTTCAGTGGTAATGCTATTCTCAGTGTTTTTATGATTGTTAGTAACGGACTGATTGTGGTGATGATTGGTATCATTTCGGTTTATCAAATAAATATTTTTAGAGAATCAAAAAATCGTCCGGCGTATATTATTAAAGAGGTGGTTAATTGTTATGAATAATCCAAAGGTTTCAATATTGATGCCGGCGTATAATGTTCAAGATTATATTGCTTATGCAATTGAAAGTATGTTATGTCAGACTTTTGCTGATTTTGAATTTATTATTATAGATGATGGTAGCATTGATAAATCGTGGGACATAATTCAGGAATATGCGAAGAAAGATAAGCGTATAGTCGCACTGAAAAATGAAGCAAATTATAAAATTTGCAAAACTTTAAATAGGGGCATTGATATTGCTCGAGGAGAGTATATCGTGAGAATGGATGCTGATGATTGGAGTTATCCATATAGATTAGAAAAGCAGGTAAAATTTATGGATGAAAATCCTAAGGTTGGAGTAAGTGGCGGATACATTATGGTTTGCGATAAGGATATGCACAGCAGGCATCTTAGAAAATATAAATCCAATGATAGGGAAATACGAAAGCGTATGTTTTTTTATAATCCATTTTGTCATCCTGCAACTATTTGGAGGTGTGATATTCTGAAAAAAACAACTTGCTTCAATGAGATGTTGTATGATGTAGAAGATTATGATTTATATTTCAGGACAGGTCGGATGAGTAAATTTGCTAATTTGCCAGACATGCTTATTAAATATCGGATTAGTGAAAATTCAGTTTCTTTTAAACGAGCACGCAGGCAAGAGCGGTTAACTTTGTATGTAAGATTAAAGGCAATGATTGAATATGGATATCGAATGAGTCTGAAGACTATATTGTATTTGGTAGGTCAATATATCAGCATGTTTGTTATGCCGTATAAGCTTAAGGTATGGTTGTTTAATCAATTCAGATAATATTACAAAAATGTCGAATCCAATTATTTCAGTCATAATGCCGGCCTATAACGCGGAAAAGTATGTTGCTTTGGCGATAGAAAGTATTTTGAATCAAACTTTTTCTGACTTTGAATTTATTATAATTGATGACGCTTCAACAGATAGGACTTGGGAAATTATCCAAGAATACGCCAAAAAAGATGATCGTGTTGTTGCGATAAAAAATGAAACTAATTTAAAAACATCAAAAGCTTTAAATGTTGGGTTATTAATTGCGAAAGGAAAATATGTTGTGCGTATGGATGCAGATGATTGGAGTTATCCAGATAGATTAGAAAAGCAATGCGAATTTATGGAGCTAAATCCTAGCGTTGTTGTTAGCGGAGGTGCGATTGAAGTTTGTGATGCGAAGATGAATATTTTAAATCAGCGAAATTATAATTATGACGATAATAGTATAAGAGAAAAAATATTTAGATATAATCAGTTTTGTCATCCAGCTACGATTTGGAGAAGAGATATCATTGCATTGGCAGGAGGATATAATGAGGATATTTCATTGACACAAGATTATGATATTTATTTTCGTATGGGTAAGTTTGGAGAATTTGCCAATCTACCTAATGTTATTCATAAATTAAGAATTCATAATGGGGCGTCATCTATCAAAACAGCAAGGGAGCAGGAAATGAATGCTTTATTTATCAGACTAAAGGCTCAGGCGGAGTATGGGTATATAATGTCTTGGTTTGATAAATTTTATCTCATTGTTCAGTGGGTGAGTCTTTTCGCTATTCCCGCGAGGTTTCGATTTTGGTTATTTAATTATTTTCGGGGATCATAATTCTTTCATATGAAAAATATTATTATTGTTTCTCATAAATTTCTTACTCAGCCAGATGATGATTTGGTGCTGTTTTTGAATGAAGAAAAAAATCATAATGTTTTGCATATTTGTCACAGTTTTTCTGATGCGCCAGACCGGTGCAGTCGAGGAACTTGGTATAAAAACGGAGTGATTTTTAGGGAATATAAAACACGAGATTATGTGAACCGTTCAGAGATTAGTATATATATCAAGGAGTTTTTTGCAACAATTCGATGGGTTTTCGCGAGTGGCTTGATGGGGGATAGCTATATTGGCATGGACGGACTTTGCGTGTTATTTGGAAATTTTTTGCGATTTTTTGGAAAAGTGAATAAGACTGTTTATTGGGCAATGGATTTTGTTCCCGAGAACCGTTTTAAGAGTAAATTAAAAAATAGAATTTATCATTGGATAAATATGCGGAGTTATATAAAATCTGATGAAATGTGGGATTTGTCACCAAGGATGGCAGAAGCGCGGGAAAAATTTTTGGGCATTAAAAAAACGGATTATAAATCTCATCGAGTGGTTTCTTATGGGGTTTGGATCGAAAGGATAACGAAATATGCCTATGAGGAGTGCGAAAAAAATACTGTGATATTTCTGGGTCATTTATTAGAAAAACAAGGGGTGCAATTAGTGATAAGAGCTATGCCGGAAATTATCAAATGTATTCCAAATTTTAAATTTAAAATTATTGGTGCTGGAAAGTTTAAGGATGAATTAATTGCTCTGGCAAGGGAGTTGCAGGTATCGGAATTCTGCGATTTTAGGGGAAAAATAGATGACATTCAAATCGCCGAAAATGAAATCGCAAAATCATGTATAGCCATCGCGCCTTATGTGAAAAATTTGGATACATGGACATACTATGCAGATCCAGGAAAAATTAAAACATATCTTGCTTGCGGAGTGCCAGTATTACTTACTGACATTCCTTGGAATGCACAAGAAATCAGTCAAAGTAAATGTGGAATAATCATAAATGAAAATCTAGATGATATTAGAGCTAAAATTTTATTGCTAATGGATAAAAAAAATAATCAAGAATATAGAAATAACGCCATTAATTATGCAAAACAATTTAATTACAAGTATATTTTTAACGAATTGACCATATGAAATATTTAGTAAAACTTTTTCCTTTTTTGAGCAATAAGACTTTCCGGAAAAAATGGGTAACGAAGCAATTAAAAAATATTCCTGCAAACCAGACGATTCTCGATGCTGGTGCAGGAGAGTGTCAATATAAACAATATTGCTCGCATTTGAAATATACGAGCCAAGATTTTGGTGAGTATAATGGAGAAGGAGATGGCGTTGGATTGCAGACGAAGAAATGGGATAATTCCCGACTTGACATTATTTCTGATATTGTGAATATACCAATTCCAGATCACGCTTTTGATAATATTCTTTGTACTGAAGTTTTGGAGCATATTCCTTATCCAGAAAAAGCGATTGCTGAATTTTCTAGAATTTTAAAAAAAGATGGACGATTAATTTTGACTGCACCATTTTGTTCTCAAACGCATTTTGCACCGTATCATTTTTGCACGGGGTTTAATATATATTGGTATAAAGAAATATTATCTAAAAATAATTTTGAGATTAGTGCTTACGAAACCAATGGAAATTACTTTGATTATATTAATCAAGAATTAATGCGAACACCGCTTGTCATAAAAAGATATTCGATTTTTGGTGTTTTTGGGTTATCGCTATACATAATAATTTTACCGCTGGTTTTATGTTTATTTTTAATTTCCCTGATGAGTAAAAAAACGGAGAAGCAACTTTGTTTTGGATATCACATTATGGCGAAGAAAACAATATGAGAATATACGACAATAAAATTAAGAACAAGGCATATTTTCTATACAGAGTTGTCACTCAAATCTTTGATCCAGTCAGATTTATTTTTGGCGTGTATGGGTATTTCTGGTTTATTCGAGATATTTTTGTGTTTAAATTAAAAAATCAAAAAGAAGGCATACTGACAGGAAATCTATTCCCAATGCTTCATGATAAAAAAGATTCTACTCCATTTGATGCTCAATATTTTTTTCAACAACTTTGGGCTTTTGAGCTAATCCTAATTAATAAACCGACACAGCATATCGATATTGGATCGATGTATCAATTTGGTGGGTATTTATCAAAAATTGTAAAAACTGTTTTTGTGGATATTAGACCGATTGAGACAAATCTACGAAACTTGCAAATACGCAAAGGGGATATATTGCAATTACCCTTTGATGATGATTCTATCGAGTCTCTTTCTTGCTTGCATGTAGTTGAACATATTGGACTTGGGAGATATGGTGACAAAATAGATCCAGATGGTGCGGAGAAAGCTTGCAAGGAACTTGCTCGTGTGTTAATGCCTAATGGAATATTGTATGTTTCAGTACCAATGGGAAAAGATAGATTATGCTTTAATGCTCATCGTGTTTTATCTGCGAGTAGGATGATAAGATATTTCAGCAGTTTAGATTTAAAAAGTTTTTCATATGTAGATGATAATGGTGTATTTCATGAAGATGTCAAATTGACGGATTACACTGACGGACACTATGAGTGTGGAATGTTTAAATTTACAAAAAAATGATTCTATTAAAAAGAATACTTATGTTTTTGTATATTTTTATTAAAAAATATATTTGGATAGAGCTGTTTCTTGCTATTTTTGTTATGTTCTTTTCTAACTTACTATTTTCACGCGGAATGATTTCTTACGGCGATAATACATTTTTGTATGACGCGAATAATTTGTATGCTTGGGGGCAAAATTTAAAGAACGGAATGGACTTGAGCAGTTCTTTTTTTCTCTATTTTTACGAAACAGCTTTTATTAAAATATTAAAGGCTTTTGGTTTTGGCTATGAAATTAGTAGCCATATAATATTTTTTACGCCCATCTTTTTTTGTTTTATCACTTATTTTATTATCTCATTCAAATTAACAAAGGGATATTTCTGGGGCTTCGTTGCAAATACTTTTTTATTGTTTTCGAATTTATCTTTGGAGTATTTGCTATTTTTCCCTAAGCAATATTTTTATTTTTTAGCTATTTTTGGAATCATTCTATGCTATACAAAAAAGTTGTTCAATGGGCATAAGTTAAAAATTAGAGATGTAATTTTTATTTCTCTTTTGTCATTTTTTTCTTTACACCCCTTTTTTCTTTTTATAATATTACTATACCTGTTAATTTTGTTTGCATCCTTGCTATTCAGGGAAAGAATTGACAAACAACAATTTTGCATTTTTGGCCTTTTGTTGGCTCTAATATTTGGAATAAATTTCTATTGGATTTTACCTTTTTTGTCTTCTTTGTCTGCTGGCTCCGCAACGCAAACATATAGCAAAAGCAATTTGGATGCAGTATACTCTGGCTATCTGGCGCAAGGAAGTCTTATTAATATTTTCAATGGATGGACGCACCCGAGTACGGCAAAATATTTATCTGCGGATGACGCTTACCCTTGGCTAAGTGTAGTGATTAGTTTTTTTGCTCCAATGACATTTTTATTTTTTCTCTTGTATAAAAAGAAGGGTGAATATGAACGATCTATAATAGGCGACAAAAGAAGTTTTCTTTTGTTTATCTCTATGTGTTATGTTATATTTCTTTCCTTTTCCTTTGCTCCCAATAACCCGCTCTTAAAAGTCGGCTGGAACTATTTATGGGAAAATGTTGGCGTGGTGCATTTTTTTAGATCATTTTCAAGGTTCAATATTGTTCTTATCCCACTTTTTTTATTTATATTAGCCAAAATAATGAAAAAAAGCAGAGCTTTTTCTAGAATATTTTGTGTTCTTTTTGCTATCTTCCTTTTTTCTAGATTTGGCTTGGTTTTAAAAAGTATGCATAACGATATCCGAGTGTATGAGATTCCAAAATCATATTATCAATTGAATGAGTATTTACGAAATGAAAAAGAGACCTATTCCATCGCCGCTTTCCCTATTAATGCATATGAGGTTTATGATTGGAATAGGACATACAATAGATTTCCTCAAACTTATTATTTTGCTGAGAATTATATTGAAAAGGATTTGATCTATGAAAAAGCTGCTAATAATTTAGCAGAAGTAAGTCCATTCTATAAGAAGCTTTTTTATGGTGATGATAATGCTATTTTGGATTCGCTGAAGCAGGTTAATGCTAAATATGTATTAGTCTGGAAAAATGCATATGATATTACAAAAAAAGTAAATGTTGCGTATAGTCGATTTACTGCATTATTTGGTAGTAATTTTAAAGAAATCATGAATAATAATGATTTTGTATTATATGAAAATGCTAGCTTCGTCAATCTTTTGGATTATCCGAATATGCATTTTAGAAAAATAAATGATTCCAAATACATTCTTTTTTTGCGGGCATATGTAGAAGGTAGTGAGTTAAACTTTTTTTCAAATTTTAATAAAAATTGGAAATTATATTTAAACAACTATTCCGGCAAGGAACTATGCCAGAAAGTTATTCAAAATAATAGTGAATGTGAATCATCGCAGAATTTTTTTGAAGGCGAAGAGTTGGCGTATCTCTATCGAGAACCAGTTTTCGACAATACCCATAAAATAATAAACGATTATGCAAATGGCTGGACGATTGACGCTGATTATGTGAAACAAAATTTCTCAAAAAAATACTATAAAGAAAATCCCGATGGATCAATCGATGTAGAATTAGTTTTATATTTCAAACCCCAATCATTTTTCTACCTCGGTTTGATTATTAGCGGCTTAACATTAACCGGATTACTCAGTTATCTCGGCTATAATTCCATAAGCAAGCGAAGAAAAAATAAGCTCAAAAAAATATGATACAAGGAAAAAATAAAATTCGCGGATTTGTATTGGTAATTTTAGCCGTGGTTATTTTTTTAAATTTCAACTTAACTGCCAGTCTAAACTGGCTAATATTTTTAGCCTTTCTTTTTTATGGCTGGGAAAGTCGCATCGTGGCAGGTGGTGCTTTAATTTTTTTAATCACTTGTCCAATTCTTTTGGCATTTCATCAAGACACATTGGCCGAAACAATGGCCGTGCAAGCCTATCTTTTTTTAACAATGACAGTGATCTTGCAAGTAGTTGAACTTAAAAGAAAAAAAGAAGTAGGCGAAATAAAAGAAATAAATGAAGTAAAAGAAAAAATATTAAATAAAAAAAATAATATTATTTTGTGGGCGATATCTTTTTCAAAAAAAGCCTTGAAAATTTTAGTGCCAATTGGCGTAGCATTTTTAGTTTCTTCTCTAGTACTTCTTGCATTTTCACAAAAAAAATTGGCCGAGATATTTTATTCTTGGATGCTTTTTGTTTTTGGGCTTATTGCACTAGCTTTGATTGTGAAAGTTTTTGCAAAAAATAAAATAAAAAAATAATATGCAAAAATTTTTCAAAAAATATCCGTGGATTGTGTTTTCCCTGATTGCCATTGAATTAATTTATCCTTCTTTTCGCAGTGGTTATATTTTTTCTCTCGATTGGACAATCAAACCATTCATAACACCGGCGGATATTAGTTGGAGCGATCCGCTTGGTTGGATAATTTATGATTTTTTTTCAGTCATCTTTACTTTCGCAATTTTTCAAAGATTTTTTTTATTTAGCCTAATTTTTCTGGCCGGACTGGCTGGCTTTCGTTTGGCAAAAAACACGCACAATCTTTATGCTCAATATTTTTCCGGCTTGCTTTTAATTTTTAATCCTTTTGTGTATGCCAGAATTATTGAGCAACCAACAATTGTTGGCGTTGGTAGTGTTGTCTTTTTTTGGTTTTGGATCTATCTGCTGGAAGCACTCGAAGAAAATAATTCTCAAAAATTTATTTACTCGGCAATAATCGGTGGATTGGCAGTTTCTTTTTTTGCCCATAGCGTATTTTTTTTGGTGGTTATTTTTGGCACACTAATCATTGCGGATTATGGGAAAAATAAAAATGCAAAAGTTTTTTTCAAAAGCATATTTTTTTTCTGGTTAATTGTTTTTGTCTTGAATAGCAATTGGATCGTTGCTTCTCTTTCCGGAAAAAATACTTGGGTGAGTGGCGTTGCGAATTTTACGCAGGCTGATGTGGAAACTTTTCAAACTCGGAGCATTGGCAATAATTCTGTTTATGCAACAGTATCGGCGTTGCAAGGTTACTGGGGCGAATATCAAGCGCGGTTTGTTTCTATTCAAGAAAATCCATTTTGGAAAATGGCTTTTTGCTTAATTTTTTTATTAGCTGTTTTCGGTTTAGTGAAAATTTGGAAAAAAAATACGCTTGCAAAATCATTAGTGTTTATTTTTTTGCTAGCTTTTATCTTGGCCGTTGGCAGTGCATCGCTATTATTTAAATCAGTAGTATTAGGGCTGTATCAAAATATTCCGTTTTATATCGGTCTGCGTGAACCGCAAAAATGGGTAGTGCTGTTGCTTTTTATTTATGCTTATTTCGGAAGTTGGGGTGTGAAATATTTACTAGAAAATAATATAGTTGAGATAAAAAAATATCAAAAAATACTGGGAGTTTTTTGTGTAATTTTGCCGGTGCTTTTTTCTGGCTCGATTATTCGGGGAATGCACGAACATGTTCAGCCACAAAATTTTCCAGCAGAATGGCAGGAGGCAAAAAGTTATTTTGAAAAAAATCCAGAGACGGGCAAGATATTATTTTTTCCTTGGCATGCTTATTTGCAATTTGATTTTGCTAAAAAAAATATTATCAATCCGGCCAAGTCATATTTTGGTGAAAATATTATTCAGGGCAATAATACCGAATTTGGAAAAGTATATTCACATGCTTTTGATGAGCAAACACTTGGTATTGAAAAATATATTAACAAAAAAAATGATTATGCTAGTTTTTCCAGTGATATGCGGAAGATGAACATTGAAACCGTTGTGTTGGCAAAAGCGGAAGACTGGCAAAAATATTTATGGCTAGACAAAACCGTTGGTATAAAAAAAGTTGGGGAAAATAGTAAATTGATTATATATAGACTATTCGCGGAATAGTCAGCAGGCTAGTTGCGTTTGATTGTTATTTAAACTCTTGCTATAATTTTAGTATAAAAATAAAATTATACTTATGAATCTTGAAAAACTATTTAATCCGAAATCAATTGCGATTGTTGGTGCTTCGCAAGAAGAGGGGAAGGTTGGGACGGTGATTGCCAAAAATATTTTGGAATTAGGTTATGCGGGGAAAATTTATTTGGTCAATCCGAAGTATGTTAAAATTTTTGATCAACCGTGCTATCAAAAATTAGTTGATGTCAAAGAGGACATTGATTTGGTGATTATGGCAATTCCGGCAAAATTTGTGCTAGCGGAAATTCAGGAAAATCTTGATCGGGCAAAAAACTTTGTGATTGTTTCAGCAGGTTTTTCTGAGATGAATGAAGATGGAAAATTGCGTGAAGCAGAACTTTTGCAACTGGCAAAAGAAAATGCGTTGAATATTTTGGGGCCAAATTGTTTGGGATTTATTATTCCTAAATTAAAATTAAATGCGTCGTTTGCTAGTGGTCTTCCTGAGGCAGGAAATATTGCTTTTGTTACTCAATCGGGAGCTCTTGCTGTAGCGTTGACTGATTTAGCAAAAAGCGAAAAGATTTATTTTTCTAAAATTATTTCCATTGGCAATAAATTAAATATTGCGGAAACTGAAATGCTGGAATATTTGGAAAAAGATGCTGACACAAAAGTAATTGGCATGTATCTTGAAGGTATTAAAGCCGGCGAAGAATTTTTGAAAGTGGCCAGTCGCGTTTCCAAGATTAAACCGATTGTGATTTTGAAGGCGGGGAAAACGGAACGATCGCAAAAAGCCATAGCTTCTCACACGGGAGCACTTGCGGGCAGTGATGAAATTATGCAAGTTGCTTTTAAAAAAGCCGGAATTTTGCGGGCCAATAATTTGGAAGAATTCTTTAATTTATTAGGTTTTGTTTCGCATAATAAAACTATGACGAGCAATAAAATTGCTGTCATAACTAATGCTGGAGGGTTGGGTGTACTGACAACGGATGCTTTTTTTCAAAAGAAGATAGTTTTGGCCGAGTTGAATGCGAAAACTAAATTAGCTTTGCGAAAAATTTTGCCAGAAGAAGCATCTGTGGAAAATCCTATTGATCTTTTGGGTGATGCTCTGGAAGATCGCTATAAAAAAGTATTGCAAATTATTGATAAAGATCCGGAAATTGGCGGGATTATTTGTCTGCTTACTCCGCAAGACCAAACACCCGTGGAAAAAATTGCACGAATAATTTCCAACTTTAATCTTAAAAGTAAAAAAGCTATTATGGCATCATTTGTTGGTGGAAAGAAAATCGAAAAAGGCATAAAGAAATTGCGTTTGGCGAATATTTTTAATTTTGCTTTTCCCGAAAGTGCTGTGGCTATTTTGGATGCGTTCTATTGTTGGAATCTTAAAAAAGAAAAACCGGCAGAACAACTATTTGAAAATATAAATCAAGAACGCAAAGAACAAGTGGCGGAAATTATCAATTTGGCTAAGAACGAAAACCGACAAGCACTTTATTTTTCAGAGTGTCAAAAAATCATGGAACTTTATAGTATAAAAACGATTGCAATTAATGAAATAAATTCCGAAAAAGATTTGCCAACGCAACTGGATTTTCCCGTGGTGCTTAAAGTCGATAGTGATGCGGTTTTGCATAAAACTGATCGGGGCGGTGTGATTTTGAATATAAAAAATCAGACAGAATTGCACACGGCTGTTTTGCAAATGCAAAGTAATTTTCCGAGTGAAAAAATAATTATCCAGCCACTGCTTGCTCGCGATATGGAAATAATTTTGGGAATTAAAAAAGATAGTAATTTTGGCGTGGTGGTTGTGTATGGTTTGGGGGGAATTTACACGGAAATTTTCAAGTTAGCGGAAATGCTTATCCCACCTTTTTCAAAAGAGGCAGTGGAAAAATCATTGCAAGAAGGAAAGCTTGGTTTTCTTTTTCAGGAAACTCGCGGACAAAAAAAATATAATCTGGCTGAATTAGTGAAAATAATTCTAACCTTAGGTGAGTTCTCTCGAGAAGCAGAAGAAGTGAAAGAGTTTGATATAAATCCACTTCTCGTTTATAATAATCATAATGAAGCGATTGCCGTGGATGTTAAAATAATTATTTAGGCTCCAGACAAGTACCTTTGGGGTAATATCAAAAAATCGCAAGCTTGACAATGAAATTTAACCCTGCTAAAATATACATAATTGCGTAAATAACCCTGCTAAAACATTATAATATGTATGTAGAAAGAGAAATAACCTCTAAAATAAAGCCTTTTCTGGAAAGGAAGGAAGTGATTTCTATTATCGGACCAAGGCAATCAGGAAAGACAACTTTGGTCAAACATTTGACTGGTGAGCTAGAAGTCAAAGGCAAGAAAGTTAAGTTTATTACTTTTGAAAAAAAGGCTGATTTAGCTTTGTTTCAAGACAGTATCGAAGATTTCAAAGAAATTGCCAATCAATTTGATTGTGTGGTCATTGATGAATTTCAATATGCGAAAGATGGCGGGCAAAAATTGAAATACCTTTTTGATACGACAGAAGTTAAATTTATTATAACTGGATCATCTTCGTTGGAGATAAAAGCTCAAACCGGAAAGTATATGGTAGGCAGAATATTTGATTTTGAACTTTTGCCATTTTCTTTTCGCGAGTATTTATCAAACGAAGATCCAGAGCTTTTTGCCATGATAAATAAAAAATTTGCATCATTGGACATTTTTAATTTTAAAAGCGGTCAAGGATTTGGAGCGGAAATCAATAAAAGAATTGCTGAATGGCTGGAAAAATATGTTGTTTACGGCGGTTATCCTGCGGTAGCGGTTTCCCTGACAGTCGCAGAAAAAAAGAAAGTTCTTGAAAGTATTTCTGATAATTATTTATTGAAAGAAATTAGGGGACTTTTGAATTTGGAAACCGAAGACGAATTGGTTAGACTACAAAAATTTCTAGCGACGCAGATTGGTAATTTAATTAAGTATGAAGAATTAACTAGCGTCGCTGGCTTGAATAATAAAAAATTAATGAAACATCTGAATATTTTGGAGAAAACCTATATAATAAAATTAATCAAACCATTTTTTACTAACAAAAGAACAGAATTGATGAAAAATCCCAAGAGTTTTTTCATGGATTTGGGTATGCGAAATTATTTATTGAATGATTTTCGTCCGTTGGCAATAAGAAGCGATGCTGGCGCTATTATGGAAAACTATGCCTTAAATAGTTTGCAAAAAACATATCCCACGCAAATCTTCAAATATTGGCGCACCAAAAGTAAGGCCGAAGTTGATTTCATCGTCGAAAAAAGAGCAGGCATTATTCCGATCGAAATAAAATATTCTTCCAAAAAGATAATCGGAAAAAGTTTGCATAGTTTTATCGAAAAGTTTAATCCGCCCAAAGTAATTATTTTAACTAAGGATTTTTTAGCAGAGGAAAAAATAAAAAATTGCCAGGTTCAGTTTATTCCGTTAGGATATTTTTAAATTAAACAAAAGAGCGTTTGATATAAATCCACTTCTCGTTTATAATAATCACAGCGAAGCAATCGCGGTGGATATTAAGATAATTATTTAAATTAAATATATGGAAAAAAAGTACAAAATTTTAATTGTCGATGATGATGCGGGGGTGAGAAGTTTATATGCAGAAGTTTTTAAAGCCAAAGGTTTTAAAGTAATCGAAGCAGTTGATGGACTTGAGGGTGTGGATAAGGCGATCGCCAACACACCGGATGTTATTTTCACCGGAATTATTATGCCAAAAATGGATGGCTTTGAAATGAAAAATGCCTTATCCAAAAATGTGGCAACAAGCAATATTCCTGTGGTAATGTCTTCGCATATGGGTCGTGAAGAAGATCGAAAAAAAGCTGATGAGGCTGGTGTGAAGGATTTTTTTGTGGCTGGTATGGCGACGCCAAATGAAGTGGTGGCACGAGTGATTAGTTTATTTAGTTTGGTAAAATATAATTTAAAATTAAATATCAAAGGTGGGGATATTACAAAATTAACCAAAGATCTTAATCTCAAAGATGATTTTTCTTGTGTTAATTGCGGAGAAGATTTGGTTTTGAATATCGAAATAACAAATCATGCTCGCAAGGAATTTACTGGCAGAATAATTTGTGCAAGATGCAATTTGGAACAATCAATTTAAAATAGCAATGCAAAAAAAATGGGAGCTTAGAACGAATAGCAGTGAAATTGATTTTTCTGTTTTGGCTGGTCTTGAAAAATATAATCCTGTTATTTTGAAATTATTGGCCAGCCGAGGCATCACAACTCAAAAATCGATTGAGGATTTTTTTGGTTTTAATTATGTTATTTCACCTGATTTATTTAAAATTTCAGGCATGACTGAGGCGGTGGAACGGATTGTGATTGCTCGAGATCGGCAAGAAAAAATTGCTGTTTTTGGTGATTATGATGCTGACGGCGTTACGGCTACGGCGTTGCTTTTTGAAACTTTGGAAAATTTGGGTTTTGCTAATTTAACTTATTATATTCCCGATCGGCAATTGGAAGGTTACGGCATGAATAATCAAGCAATTGAATTTTTACAAAAAGAAAATGTAAAATTAATTATTACGGTTGATTCTGGTGTGACTAATATTTCTGAAGTGGAAAAGGCCAGGGAATTGGGAATTGATGTGATTATTACTGATCATCATCACGCACCAGAATTATTGCCAAAAGCGGTGGCGATTATCAATCCGCATCTAAAAAATTCTGGTTTTGTTTTTGTTGATTTGGCTGGAGTAGGCGTGGCATTCAAATTAGCCCAAGCGTTGTATCAAAAATTTAAACCGGAAAAAACCGATCAATTAAAATGGATGTTGGATTTAGTGGCGATCGGCACAGTAGCGGATTGCGTTGTGTTAACAGAAGAAAATCGCATATTAGTCAAATATGGTTTAGTCGTTCTTTCTAAAACTCGTCGTGTCGGATTATTGGAAATGTTTAAAGTGGGACGAATTGAAATCTCAGAAAATAATATTCCTGATACGCAAAAAATTGCTTTTCAAATAGCCCCAAGAATTAATGCGGCTGGCAGAATGGATCATGCCAGCGTTTCGCTTAAATTGATTATGGAAAAAGATTGTGTGCAAGCGAGAGTTTTGGCGCTAGAAGTGGAAAGTAAAAATCAAGAGCGACAAAAAATAACTGCGGAAATTGTGAAAGAAATCGAAATAGTAGCCGAGCAAGATTTTTCTGATAAGAAATTTATTATTGCCAAAAATAAACATTGGCCAGTGGGAATTTTGGGATTAGTGGCTGGCAAGGTGGTGGAAAAATTTAGAAAACCAACAATTGTTTTTCAAATTCAAGAGCAAGAATATGTTGGATCGCTCAGAAGTATTCCTGAAATAAATATTGTGGAATGTCTAGAAAAATGTTCCGAGTTACTTTCTAAATTTGGTGGACATTCTCAGGCTGCCGGCGTAAGAATTAAACCAGAAAATTTCGAATTATTTTGTCAAAAGATGACGGAGTTGATTGAAAAAGAATTGGCAGAAAAAGAAATTGTTTCCACGCTAGCGATTGATTTAGAATTAAAAGCACAAGAAATTGATTGGCCATTTATTCAAGAGCTAAAAAAAATGGAGCCTTTTGGCATGGGTAATAAAGAACCAGTCTTTATGCTCAAAAATATGCAAATTAGTGATGTGCGAATGGTGGGAAATGGCAATAAACATTTAAAATTGGCGCTCAAATCTGCTGACGGTAATCCAAAAATTTTTGATACAATTGGATTTAAATTAGGCGAAGAATTTGCGGGGCTTAAAAAAGATGATTTAATTGATATCGTTTTTAATCTAAGTGAAGACGAATGGAATGGAAGCAAGAAGATTCAGATGAAGTTAATTGACATTAAGTTAGTTTAATTTGCTATTTTTTTTAAAAACTATGTCAGACAATAAAATCATAATTTATAGTGATGGTGGATCGCGTGGTAATCCTGGGCCGGCTGGTATTGGCGTTTGGATTGAAACGCTAAATAAAAAATATGGTGAATGTATTGGCATTACCACAAATAATGTGGCTGAATATTCCGCATTAATTTTTGGTCTCAAAAAACTAAAGCAACTCTTGGGGAATAATAAAACAAAAAGTTACGATATTGAATGTTATTTGGATTCTGAATTAGTCGTAAAACAGCTTAATCATGAATATCGCTTGAAAGAAGAATATATTCAAAAGAATTTTATTGAAATCTGGAATCTGACACTTGATTTTAAATCAGTTAGCTTCTATCATGTAAGAAGAGAGAAAAATACTATTGCTGATGCCTTAGTGAATCAGGCGTTGGATGCGGAAAAGAATCAAAAAAGTTTAGTATAAAATTATGTTTAAATATAAAAAAACTATTGCGTTTATTATTATACTAGCGGTTGCTGGCGGTTATTTTTTTTATGCTAAATCTAGGAAAACGACGATTACATACACAACAGCAAAAGTGAGCAGAGAAAATTTAGCGCAAACAGTTTCTGTTTCAGGAAAAATAGCTTCGCCCAATGAAATTGATTTGGCATTTGAAAAGACTGGGCGATTAGCTGATGTTTATGTTTCCGTGGGGGATAAAGTTTCCGCCGGTCAGTTGGTTGCACAAATAGAACCTGGAACATTATTACATGAACGGAATCAATTTTTGGCTGATTTGAAAATGCAAAAAGAAACATTGGAAAATATGAAAAAAAAGCGGAGTGTTTATACGCAAGAACAAAGAGATGCGCAAAGAGCACTGATTGAAAAAGCGCAAAGTCTGATTGCTGGAGCAGAAAAAAGAATTAGTGAGACAAAAATTTATGCACCGATTGATGCAATGGTGGGCAGACGAAATTTTGATTCAGGCGAAACGGCTATGGCAGGAACAGCAGTCCTGACTCTTTTTCAAAATACCGATCTTGAAGTAACTGCTAATATTCCAGAATCAGATATTATTAAAATTAAACTAGGCCAAAAAGCTGATTTGACGCTGGATGCGTTTCCTGTGGATGCTAAATTGTCAGCAGAAGTTTTTGAAATTGAACCAAGCTCAACGGTCATTCAGGATGTGGTGTATTATAAGATTAAATTAAAATTAGAAAAACAAGACGAACAAATTAAACCGGGAATGAGCGTTAATATTGATGTGAGAACGAATGAAAAACAAGGTGTGCTTATGCTTCCTTTGCGGGCAATTAAAATTAAAAATGGAGAAAAGTTTGTGGATGTGTTGAAAGAAAATAATTTGACAGAAGAACTGAAAATTACAACTGGTCTTGAGGGTGATGCTGGAATGGTGGAAATTAAATCGGGAGTAAAAGAAGGTGATAGTGTCGTAACTTTTTCCAAGCCCGTGTAATTTTGACAAATAAAAAAAGCATATTTATATTGCGATTTTTCGCTGATAGATAAATATGCTTTTACCTGAGGTGAAATTATTTTTAATTTTTAGCATTGTGCTATCACCTCATTGTTTTTGTGGGTATGTATTTCTATCCACTTATGTTTTTGAACATGAATATGCGTTGCTACTTCACTTGTGATAAATTTTCTGAAAATTTCGCGAGAAAATTCTATCATAGGAGTAAAATAAGTTCGATTGTCTGCACATCTTTGTGCGTCCTGCCAATAAACTTTATGGTGCATAGTTCTTCCTCCGTTTAGTTAGTGAATTTTATTAAGAAAATGTTATTTCTTTATCCTTGTTTTTAATAATAACTTAATTTTAACTTTATGTCGAACGCCTTAATCCAAGTACAAAATCTTTGCAAAGTTTATTCTAATGATGGCGTAGAAACGCGGGCACTTTGTGGGGCTAATTTTGAAATTGAAAAAGGTGAGTTTATTTCTATCATGGGTCCATCTGGTTCCGGAAAATCCACTTTAATGCAAATTTTGGGATTTTTAGATCGACCAACAGAGGGAAAATATTTTTTTGAAGGACGGGATACTTTTTCTTTTGATGATGATACGCTAGCGAAAATTAGAAATAAAAAAATCGGTTTTGTTTTTCAATCTTTTAATTTACTTCCCCGCACTTCAGTTTTTGAAAATGTTGAGTTGCCCTTGCTGTATGATGAAAAGCCCGATAAAAATAATAAAAAAAAAGTAATGGATGCGCTTAATGCTGTGGGAATGGAGCATCGCACGCAACATTTTTCCAATCAACTTTCTGGTGGAGAAAAACAACGAGTGGCAATTGCTAGAGCTTTAGTCAATGATCCTGAAGTAATTTTTGCTGATGAGCCAACTGGAAATTTAGATTCAAAATCGGGATTGCAAGTGATGCGAATCTTGCAAAAATTAAATGATAGTGGGCATACCGTGATTTTAGTCACACATGAAACCTATACGGCTGAACATGCTAAGAGAATAATTTATGTCAAAGACGGAAATATTATTGCTGATGATCCTGTCAGAAACAGAAGAATTGCAGATGGCGAAAATGAACTTTTGAAATAAATTTATTTTATTTATGTATATTTTAGCTCCGATTAAAATTTCCTATAAAAATTTAACAGCAACTAAATTGCGTTCTTTTTTGACGATTTTGGGAATTATTATTGGTATTGCTTCTGTGATTGTGGTGATGGCAATTGGTGGCAGTGCACAAAAATTAATTCTTAATCAAGTTTCTGGTGTCGGTTCTAATTTAGTGGGTGTTTTGCCAGGTGCTTCAGACGAAAAAGGACCACCAGCATCAGCGATGGGCATTGTGGTTACAACTTTAAAATATGCCGATCTAAAAGCTTTGGAAGAAAAAAGAAATGTGCCAAATCTAGTGGATGCTTCGGCCTATGTGACTGGAGCGACAACAGTAAAAAATAAAAATGGATCATATCAGACTAGTTATCAGGGCGTAACAGCTAGTTTGCTTAGCATGGAAGATATTAAATTAAAATCCGGCCGATTTTTTATAAAAGAAGAAGATCTAAATATGGCACGCGTAGCAGTGCTTGGATCCAATCGAGTGCAAGATCTTTTTCCCAACGAAGATCCAATTGGCAAAACTATTTCGTTGAAAGATTTGAGTTTCACGGTAATTGGAACTTTAGCCGAACGGGGATCGGTGGGTTTTTCTAATACAGATGATATGATTTATGTGCCATTATTAAGTGGTCAGAAATTACTGCTGGGAATTGATTATATTAATTTCATGCGGGTAAAAGTGGATACTAAAAATAATCTCGATCAGGCCGTAATTGATATTAAAAAAACTTTACGCGAACAACATAAAATTAAACTAGATGCGAGTGATGATTTTTCCGTCCGAAATAGTGCACAAGCAATTGAAATGCTCACGACGGTCACAAATGTATTGAAATATTTTTTGGCGGCGGTAGCTGCGATTTCGCTGATCGTTGGTGGCGTAGGCATTATGAATATTATGTTAATTTCAGTTCATCAACGCGTGCGAGAAGTTGGTTTGCGAAAAGCGGTCGGAGCAAAAAATGGACATATTATTTCGCAGTTTCTGATTGAATCGATTTTTATTACATTTATTGGCGGAATTTTGGGCATTATTTTTGGGATAGCTATCGCATTTTTGGCGGCTGTAATAATTAAAAGTTTGGGCTATGAATGGGAATTTATTATTGCACCAAGTGCAGTAATATTGGCGACTTCTGTTTCAATTATGATTGGTTTAATTTTTGGCATTTATCCAGCGCTAAAAGCTTCGCGAGTTTCTCCGATGGAAGCGTTAAGATATGAATAATTTTTTATGCATGAATTGATTGTTTCAATTAAATTAGCGTTTAAAAATCTTCGTTCAAATTCGGGACGAACAATTTTAACTTTAGTTGGCGTGGTCATTGGCGTGATCGCTGTTATTCTTGTTAGTTCACTTGGTCAAGGTGTTAAGGGATTTATTTTGGGACAGGTCGGTGCCTTTGGAACAGATTTAATTCAAGTTGAAGTGAAAGTGCCGGCGACAGGAAAAGCTTCCACGCAAAATGCGATTGGTCAAGCAACAGGCATTCAAATTACAACCATGACAATTGCCGATGCAAAAGAAGTGGGAAAATTATCCAATATTTCTGCTTATGCTCCAGGCACAATGACGCAAGAACTCGCCAGCTATCAAAATATAAATAAGCGAGTTTTTCTTTTTGGTGTTGGAGCACAATATATTCAAATTGATCAAAATACTAAATTAACAGAAGGGGCATTTTTTTCACAGAGCGATGATGAGAGTTTGGCACAAGTGGCAATCATTGGAAGCAATATTCGCGAAACTTTTTTTGGTGATGATGATCCATTAGGAAAAAATATTAAAATTAAAAATCAAAATTATAAAGTGACTGGTGTTGCTGAAGCACGAGGAGCGGTAGCCGGTTTCAATTATGACGATTTAATTTATATTCCCGTTCAAACAATGCAGAAAAAAATTCTCGGGATTGATTATTTGCGTTTTATTATGCTCAAGGTAAAAAATGAAAAATTAATTGATGTAACGGCAGCTGAGATTACAGATGAGATGAGACGGTTGCATAAAATTACCGATCCAAATAAAGATGATTTTGGCATCACTTCAATTAAAGAAGCTCAGGCGACAATCGAAAATGTTTTCAAGACAATTAATATTTTACTGTTAGCCTTAACTTCAATCTCACTTGTTGTCGGTGGTGTAGGCATTATGAATGTGATGTATGTGGCGGTGGCGGAGCGAACTTTTGAAATAGGTTTGCGAAAAGCAGTTGGTGCAAAAGCCAAAAATATTTTGCGTCAGTTTTTGTGGGAGGCTATTTTTATTACTTTTTTCGGTGGTATGGTGGGAATTTTTTGCGGATTTCTATTATTACTTTTGTTTTCTTATTTGGCAACTTCTTTTGGTTTCGCCATTAAATTTAATCTTAGTGCCAGCTCAATCGGCTTGGCTGTTGGTTTTTCCGTAATAACAGGTATAATTTTTGGTTATTATCCAGCCAAAGCGGCTTCAAAATTGAGTCCAATGGAAGCGTTGAGGAAAGATTAGGGCTTTTTGAAACTAAAATTAAAAAAAATAATTGATGAAATATAATCCTGAATTGCATCACAGAAAAACAATTCGTTTGAAGGGATATGATTATTCGCAAAATGGCGTATATTTTATTACGGCTTGCATTCAGGGTAGAGAAGAATTATTTGGAGAAATTGAAAATAAAAAAATGTATTTGAATGACGCAGGAAAAATGATTGATGCACAGTGGAATATATTGTCGAATCGATTTGGTAATATCAGATTGGATGCATATATTATTATGCCAGATCATTTTCATGGAATAATCGAAATTGTTAATGCCACAAAAAATGTAGGGGCGCCCCTCGTGGGCGCCCTAGATATGGAGGATATTATTAACAATAATCAAAATGTGGCAAATGTTCCAAATTCAAATTCCACAATTGGCGATATTATTGGTGCGTTCAAATCAATCACAACGCATGAATATATTAATGGTGTGAAGAATTATGATTGGCGATTATTTAATATTAAATTGTGGCAACGGAATTATTATGAACAAATTGTTCGTGATGAAAATGCATTGAATAAAATTCGTGAATATATTATTAATAATCCGTATAATTGGGAGAGGGACGAATTGTTTTTAATGGAAAATGAATTTTGAAATGATATGAATATTAAATTTATTATAATAAGGGCAGGCACAAGGCCTGCCCCTACGGGTACGGGGATTTAAATTTTGGCTTTCAAGAAAATCAAACAATAAATTCCAAAAACCGCAAGTTGGCACACTTTTTTCCTTGTGCTAGACTCCTTAAAAGAGAATCTATTAAAATACATAAATTGAAATATATGGAAAATATTGAAGAAAACATAATACGGAAAAATAAATCGGATTTTCGTTCGCGGTTGGCGTTAATTTTTTTTCTGGGATTTTTAATTGGCATTGCCATTAAAACGGAAGCCTTGAAGAAAATCACTATTGGCTATGATGATTATTTAATGAAAATTAAATCGCAAAGTTATAATATAAATAAAGCTCAAACAGATTTGCAAAAACAAGCAATGGAAGTGGCGAAACAACAAGAACAAGAAAGTGAAAAAAATAATGCCGAAAATAATCCAGCGGAAAATATTGATCAGGTAAATAATTAATTTTTTTTTAAATTAAATTTATGGAAGATGATATACAGCAGAAAAAGCAAAAACAAAATTTAATTTCCATTATTATTTTGCTCTTAGGAATGTTTGGGGGCAGTTTGTTTATTGACACAGCGCAACTGCTTGGAAAAAGTGGTTTTTCAAATAAAAAACTTAATCAATCGGATATTTTTGAGGCGAATGGAAAAACTTGGGTAGCGTATAGCGAACCAGCTATCACAGTTTCAGTGTTGAGTGATGAGACATGTGAAAAATGTGATGTTTCCGAGGTATTGGTTTGGCTTCGACGAATTGCGCCAACAGTGGCAACGGAAAAAATTAGTTATGATTCTGATAGCGGAAAAAAATTAATTGATGAATTTAATATTAAAACTTTGCCAGCCTTTATTTTTAGTAACATGGTGACTAAGACGGATTTTTATGTGCAAGCGAAAGAGTTATTTGATGAAAAAGATAATCAGTTTTCTTTGCGAACGCAAGATATTGGTATTCCGGTGGGAAAATATTTAGCCACGCCAAAAATAAATGATGCTGATGCGGTAACTGGAACAAAAGAGGCAAAAGTTAAGGTGGTTGTTTTTTCCGATTTTCAATGTCCTTATTGCAAACTTTTTCACAAAGTCATGCAGGAGGCGATTAAAAATTATGGCGACAGGGTAGTTTTTGATTATAAATTTTTGCCACTAGAAATTCATCCACAAGCCAATAGTGCTGCACTTGCTGGTGCTTGTGCTTTGGAGCAAGAAAAGTTTTGGGAATATGCTGATAAGTTGTATGCTAATCAAGCTGTTTGGGGAGCAACTAAGGATAATGCTAAATTTAAAGAATATGCCAAAATATTGACGCTGGATAGTGCAAAGTTCAATCAATGTTTGGATAATAAAAAATATCAAACTAAAATTGATAGTGATAAAAAAGAGGCGGAAAGTTTTGCCATTTCTGGAACACCCGGCGTGTTTGTTAATGATCAATTTCAAGAAGGTGCCGTTTCCTCTGAGCAGTTGAAAGAATTAATTGAGAAGGAATTGGGCAAGTTATAATTTTTGTTCAAGCAAGGTTGTATTTTTAAGTTTAATGTATTATGCTAGATAAGTAAATAGTTAGCTTTTGTTATTTTATGGCTTTATCGTTGCCAGTGCATCTTTTAATTCATTTATTTTTCAGTCTGTTGGCCGGTTTTTTTGTTTGGAAAATTTGGAAGAAACCATATTTGGCGTTTTTTTGTGGTTTTCTGGGAGGATTTTTGATTGATTTCGATCATTTTTTGGATTATTATTTAGCATTTGGCTGGAACTGGCAGTGGCAATATTTTGAAGGTGGTTATCAATTTTTAAAATCAGGCAAAATTTTTGTGTTGTTTCATGCTTGGGAATATGTTATTATTCTAGCATGTTTAATATTTTTCTTGACAAATAGTGTCCCTTATAATAACTGTAGCATTG
>JBAXKA010000003.1:0-35782 GCA_037137555.1 Candidatus Moraniibacteriota bacterium | reverse complement strand
CCTAAACCTTCATCAAAACTAAGGGATGAAAATTTGGGCGGAGGGAAAATCACATCCTTTGAATATATTTGAGTGATTTTCCTGTAGCCAGATATGCGTTGTTAGGCGATGAAACTAAAAATTTCCATTCTTAATGATAAAGAATTTTTGGCAATTTACTGACCAAGTAGAACCGCATTTTTAAATCCAGTTTCAAGGATTTGCATAAATTTTCTATCCAGAGAGTTGTCGCCGGAGTGACAAGGGGCTTGAGGAGTCTGAAATACCAGTGAAAAACCTTGGAGTTGTTTTATTTCTCCTGGCATGAAATTTTCTGAATTAGGATCTGTGGATACTTTGCCAGACACTTTTGAAATTGCCCCAATCGATCCTTCTTCGCAATCCTTACTCATTGAGTTTAGCTCCTTGGTTGAAAAGTACACGCCAGGAGTTGGACTGTCTTTTGTGACTTGTGTAATTTTGTAAGTTATCTCATTTGCGCTTGAGGCATCAACGGGAATCTTGAATCCCAATTCTTTTACTTCAATGTAATTTTGAGTGACGGCTGGAGTTGTTGGCGCTGGTTGAGTTGCGACCGGAGGAGTAGTTGCTGGCTGTTTCACTATGGGAGCTGGCGTTGTTGGCTGCGTTTGACTCACCGGCTGTTGACCACACCCAGCCAAAAAGACGACTCCAAGCAACACCGAACTTATTGCTAATACTTTTTTCATAATTTTTTTTTAATTTGTTAAACTTATCTTAATTATATACCGAGTTATCGACCGAGCAAAATTGCCAAAAATTCTTTTCAAAAATAGAGAGGAAATTTTTAGTTTTTTCGCCTAACGTTGCCCATATCTGAAGTTTTCATCCCGTTTTATAGGATAGACTTTGATTATAGGCTGATATATTTTTTGATGAACTCCACCTAAACCTTCATCAAAACTAAGGGATGAAAATTTGGGCGGAGGGAAATTGACACTCAATATTGTTTTCAATAGCGTCAATTTCCTGTAGCCAGATATGGGCTGTTATGTGATGTACCCAGAAATTTCTTCCTCCTTAATGTATTTTTTGGCGAATTGCATTTATGAATTCAAAAAATTATTTCTTTTGCGACACTGTTTTTAAATTCCACTCATAGATTTATCAAATACATTGATTCCACCAAGGTTAATACTTTCTGATATTTTTCCTTCCAATTCACAATCAAGAAATGAACAACCACCTCCCTGACCAAGAACATAGACAATCATTTCCTTGCTATCAGTTGCCCAATAAGCCCTATTTTTTCCAGCTAAGCCAATTGCATCCGGATGAGCAGAAGAATATTTTTCATATGCAGGACCATAAAGAGAACAACCTCCATCTAAGAAAACATTTTTAATCGTTGTTCCTTGTAGCATATTAGTTTCAGTTGTATCAATCTTGCATAGTCCGTTCTTCAATGTGGTTTGTAAGAAATTATTAGCTGATTTATCATCAGTAATATTTGTACCATAATAAATCTTAAATAAACCACCTTCTGAAGCATTTAGTGTGATTACTGATTTATCTTCAGACAACACAATCGGATAACATTTTTTACTTTCAGGATCACAAACTTGAGAAGGATAATTAAAACTGAATGTATTCCCTGATTTATATTCTTTAATGCCCTGTTTACTCACATCGCTAGCTGGTGTTGACTGTGCAGTTGGCGTGGTAGATTGAACTACTGGCTGTGTTTTTGCAACTGGCGCAGGTTGAGTTACAACTGCCTGCTGAACTGGCGCTTGTGTTTTTGTCGCGATAAGCCAAGTGATTACGCCTGTTGTAATTGCCACAATAACGATGATAAGCGCAATTACGGCAACGTTTCCTCTTTTGTTTTTCATACTTTGTTTTTTAAAATTAATTTTAATTATTTATATCTGAGTTATTCGACCCGTGCATTCGCCAAAAAAATCTTAAAAATGAATAAAGAAATTTCTGGGTATTTCACATAACGTATCGGAGTAAACGAAGTTCGTTTTCCGACTTAATTGATTAAACTTTGTTATCTTAACGGAATTATATTAAATGCACTAATCTTGATAATGGCACTGACTAAGGAAAACGAATTTGGGTGAAGAAATTTTTTACTCCTCTAATTATTAATATTGAAAAATTTCTGAACCGTTTACTCCGTGTTAGCTGATGTAAATTTTTATCTTCGTCTTTAACAGTATAAACTTTGCTTATCGTAAAGAAAATTTGATTTTTTAAATTAAAAGTTTTTGTTTTGCCGAATGGCAAAACGATTATTTGGGGGCAATTTTATTTTTTATTTTTCTTCCTTATTTTTTTATAAGATGTTATTTAAACCGTAAGGTTTTAATTAACATCTCTACTGGCAAATCAATATCGGCGTCCTGATATTTTGTATATTCAATCGTAAAATATGAATTTGGCTTAGTGACAAAAATTGTTTCGCCATAAGAACTTCCACCCAAGTCAAAATTATTCATTCTTTCGACTAAGAGTGCAGTAGCGCCATTTAAATCAAAATGGCGAGTAAGGATGAATGTGTCAGTAGAATTGTCAGGCACAAGCCAATCATCTGGAGCTTCGTTAATATTTTGATAATCATCTGTAGTTTCGAATTTAGCATTCGGATAATATGTGATTGTTGCGAATATAGTATTTGCTTCGGTCGTATTTATTTTTTCTATTGTCAATTGGTTTGCATTTGAAGCGTCTTTTTTTACTTCCCATTGTTTCGGAAACTTAAAACTATAATTACCGTTGGAATTATCGTATAACTTCCAGTTTTGTGTAAGGTCATTTATTGAAACCGTATCAAACAAGGAAGGTTTTTCTTGGGCTAAGAATATCGGTATGCTCATATGATTCGGATAAACCCAAACGCCCTTGCGAACCGTTTCCTTGCCGCTCGGATAAATCCACTTGCCATTGTTAAGCATTCTGTCAGAAAGGTCGTCGTACATATAACATTGTAAACCTTTTGTGGCTGCAATTTCTCCGCCACCGTTGTAGGATTTTAAATTACGAGCATCACATGACTTGCCTATAGCAATATCATCTGAAGATTTGCTAATAACTTTGTTTTGTTGAGTTTTATTGATTACAGGAATAATTGTGGCCGGATTGTTATTCGCAATGTTTGTATAAATTGTTCCGCCCGCAATTCCAGCGATTATGATTATTACCGCAATCGCCAAAGCGGTGTTGATTTGTTTGTTCATCATATTGTATTTAAAATAAAAAATAAAATTGCCCCCAAATAATCCGCGAAGCGGAAAAAACTTTTAATTTAAAAAATCAAATTTTCGTCTTTGATCAACGCACAGAACTTGAAATTACTACAAAGATAAAAATTTATTTCAGCTAACGTTTCGGCATATCTGAAGTTGCGTAGCAATTTGGGTGGAGGCTTTTGTAAAAAGCCGTAACCAGATATGCCGTGTTATCTGATGTTTGCTTTTTCTTTTCATTCCTCAGCAGAGGAATAGTATTTCTGTAATGAATTAATTGAATTTTGTCTTTGTTTTTGGGCAGAGGGGATTAAGGGGTGAATGCCCAGAAACAAAGACTCCTTATTACTCTTCTACGTCGCAACAAAACTCTTTCATCTCGCGAGAAATACTATCAATATTTGGAACTGCACCTATTGGGGTGTATGCGTAAGCGTCTCCAACTACTGTTGAGACTATATTGGAAGTAAGTACAACAAAGGTGAGGGCGGATGTTCCAGCAATAGCTGATTTTATTAAATTTGGGTCTTTTTTCTCTATTTCAATTAATTTGTCATACTCTTTTGTTAATAAAAAGCTATCCTTTAGTCCGTTTAAGGTAATTGTTTCAACTATAGCTAACTCAATTTCTTTAAACTTTTTTTCCTTAAAAGAATTTTTGTGCTTCTCTCTTATCTTTCTTATAATTGGCGTTTCGTTGCGCCCGCCAAAACATGTGCTGACCTCGCTAGATAGAGAATCAAGTAATCCGTATTCATCCCAGATTTCGGTTATTTTCGATAGTTCTTGACTTTGGTTCAATTTTTTGACTGCCTCAATTCGTTGTAAGTACGATTGCTCCAAGGCACTTTTGCTAATATTTTTTGGTCCATAGCCGCCATCGCTACGATAATAATGTGCAAATGAATCTTTTATGGTTTGCAGGTTTTCAGTAGATATGCCATTTTTATTTAAAGTATTCAAAAGAGAACGCTGTTTTATTCTATTGAAATGTTCGTTACCCCTGAAAATAGATGCACCGTTAGAAAAAACATGATCAATCGGTTTTCGCATTTTATTGGAATCATGTCTATAATCTTCAAAATCCTCGTAGTCCTTACTGTTTAATTGTGCCAATCCTTCTTTTGTCCAAACAGTTTCAATAAATTTCTGATAGGAATACCAAAATTCAGGACTGTATATATTTATTTCGCCATTTGGGGAGTTTTGCTCAATGTGATCAACGAAGGATTCTAGTTTTGTATTTTCCTCCAAAAATTTCTCATAACTTTCAACGCGGGGCAGGCAAGCATTCTCATAATCTTCGTTGCTTAAACTTCCGACTTCTCCTTTCTTTTCTTTCTCCTCTTTTGCTTTTTTTTGAATATCAAGAGCCTCAGTTTGCGCTTGTACTAATTCTGGTGAGAATTTTTCCATATTTGTATTCAAAATATTAATAAAGTTTTCTTCCTTATACCCCCTTTTAAAATAAATAAATTCAATTAATTCATTACAGAAATGCGTCGCCGATAGGCGAAAAGAAAAAGCAAATTTCAGATAACTCGTTTATATCCGAAGTGTTTTCAGATAGCATGCATAATATTGCTATTTTTGTGAATATTCTGTATGATTTAATTATACTCAAATTGTAATAATGTGTCAAATAAATAAATGGATTTTTACTTAAAAAAACTAAATGATGAATTGCGATTGAGAAAATATAGTCCAAAAACTATCAGTGCATATACTTATTGTGTTACTAATTATTTAAAAGCTAAACAGAATAATTTTGAAATTGTTGATGTGGATTTTATTAAGCAGTATATTTTGTCAAAAATAGATGAGGGGAAATCATCGCAGATGTCTAATCAGAATTTGCAAGCGATTAACTTCTTCTGCTGGAATGTTTTGAAATTTCGGGGAAAAATTGATGTGCGCTTTGCCAAGACTCCAAGCAAGTTACCGATTGTGCTTTCTCGCGCTGAAATTGAAAAAATATTGCTAGTAATTAATAATAAAAAACATAATTTGATGATTGCTTTGGCTTATTCTGGTGGTTTGCGGGTGAGTGAGATTATTAATTTGAAAGTTAAAGATGTTTGTTTGGCGGAATTGACGATTCACATTAAAGACGCTAAAAGAAATAAAGATCGGATAACACTTTTGCCGGAAAAACTAATTGGTGATGTTGAAAAATTAATTGCAAACAAAAAACTCAATGATTATATTTTCGCTAGTGAACGCGGTGGAAAATTAACCGAAAGAACTGCACAAAAAGTTTTTGAAACTGCACTCAAAAAAGCGGGAATTAAAAAAGAGGCGACATTTCATTCTTTGCGTCATAGTTTTGCAACGCATTTGTTAGAAAATGGCGTAGATGTTCGTTTCGTGCAAGAATTGCTAGGGCATGCTAACATTAGAACAACCCAGATTTATACGAAAGTGACTAATCCGATGTTAAGGAAAATTAAAAGTCCACTAGAATAACAATTTATGAAAAATATTCGAAATTTTTGTATTATCGCACACATTGATCATGGCAAATCCACGCTGGCTGATCGTATGTTGGAAATTACTAAAACGGTTGAGGCGCGCAAAATGAAAGAGCAGTTGCTTGATCAGATGGATCTTGAGCGAGAGCGGGGGATTACGATTAAAATGCAACCGGTGCGCATGGAATATGCTGGACATATTTTAAATTTAATTGACACGCCAGGGCATGTGGATTTTGGTTATGAAGTTTCGAGATCGCTGGCCGCTGTGGAAGGTGCAGTGATTTTAGTTGATGCGACGAAAGGTGTGCAAGCTCAGACATTGGCTAATCTATATCAAGCGATTGAACATAATTTAGAAATTATTCCTGTGGCGAATAAAATTGATTTGCCGAATGCTGATGTGGAAAAAACTAAAGCGGAAATTATGCATATTATTGGTTGCAAAAAAGAAGATATTTTGGAAGTGTCAGGCAAAACTGGTGCGGGCGTGGAGAAATTATTACAAAAAATTATGGAAGTTGTGCCTGCTCCAAGTGGTGATGAAAATAAGCCATTGCGTGCTTTGGTGTTTGATTCTAAATATGATATTTATAAAGGCGTTTTGGCGTATGTGCGAATAATTGATGGGGGAATTTCAGCGGAAGAAGAAATTTTAATGTTGGCGACGGGAGCGAAAAGTGATGTGATTGAGGTGGGATATTTCAAGCCGGATTTTCAAAAAACTGCGAAATTGAAAGTGGGAGAAATTGGTTATATCGCTACTGGTTTCAAAAGTGTGGAATATTGCAAGGTTGGTGATACAGTCACGATTTCTAAATTTGAAAAACAAATTGAAAAATTGCCAGGTTATCGTGAAGTCAGTCCGATGGTGTATGCTTCTTTTTATCCCACTTCTGGGGATGATTATAATTTAATGCGGGATGCACTTTCAAAATTGAAATTAAACGATGCGGCTTTTGTATTTGAGCCGGAAAGCAACTTGGCACTTGGTCGTGGTTTTCGTTGTGGATTTTTGGGTCTCTTGCATTTAGAAATTATTCAAGCGCGATTGGAAAAAGAATTTGAGTTGAGTCCAACTATTACCACGCCAGGTGTTGTTTATGAAATTCAATTAACCGGAAAAAGTCAAGAAAAAAGATTGAAAGTTTATTCTCCTTCGGAATTGCCAGATCCTTCAGTGATTGAAGCGATTTTTGAGCCGTATGTGCATCTGGAAATTATTTCTCCGTCTAATTATTTAGGAGCGATTATGGAAATGATGAAAAATACGCGGGCGGAATATCTCGATACGGAATATTTAAATAGTGAACGAATGATTTTGAAATTTAATTGTCCGCTGACGGATGTGATCACGAATTTGCATGATGATCTGAAAAGTGCTTCTTCTGGTTATGCGTCAATGAATTATGAATTGTCTGATTATCGTGCCAATGAGCTTGTGAAATTAGATATTATTATTGCCGAGGAAAAAGTGGAAGCCTTTTCACGAATTGTGCCAAAAATTTGGGCGCATAGTGAAGGTAAGCGGATTGTGGAAAAATTAAAAGAGGCTATTCCGCGACAAAATTTTCAAATTGCTATTCAAGCGGCTATTGGTGGGAAAGTTTTAGCACGAGAAACCGTTAAAGCTTTTCGCAAAGATGTGATTAGTGGCCTCTATGGTGGTGATATTACCAGAAAAAGAAAACTTTTGGAAAAACAAAAAAAAGGCAAGAAGAAAATGAAAAACATTGGCAAGGTGGCGATTCCGTCGGAAGCTTTTTTGGCGGTTTTAAAAAAATAAAAAAAATAAAGTAGAGACGCATTGCAATGCGTCTCTACGGGCTAATTAATTTGATTTGTCAACTAACTAATAATTTGCTAAAATAATTTTATGAGCTTTAAAAAACGCAACAAAAAAATCTATAAAATCTGGGTGGTGATTTCTGTTTTGGCTGTGCTTTCCATGGTGGCAATGACAGTTGCACCAGCATTGACAATGCTAGGGAATTAACAGGCACTAATTTTATGCGCAATAATAGTGACAAAGGAAATTCATGGCTGATTCGAATTATAATTTTTCTCGGCTGTGTGGCGGGTGTGTTTATTTTTTTGGCAATTTCCAAGGAAACTTATCACAAAAGACAAGTGCAAGCTGAAATTACAAAACTAGAAGAAGAAGCAAAGCGAATTCAGGGTGATAATATGCGATTGTCTGACAAAATTGCTTATTTGGAAGGTCGGGATTACCAGGAAAAAGAAATTCGAGATAAATTGAACCTGCAAGATCCAGCTGAAAATGTAGTAGTGATTGATTCGGGACTTACTCCCAAAAAAATAAATACTGAAACGGTCGTTGCCAATCAGGAGTTGTTGATAAAAAATTCTAATCCGCAAAAATGGTGGGATTATTTCTTTAAGTATTGAATTGTATGATGCAAAAAAAAGCTAATCTAAAAAAAATTAAACTACTCACAATAATATTGAGCCTTTTGTTTTTTTTGTTTTTATATTTTAGCATAATCGCAATTTTAATTTATGGTTTTAATGTGGATAATAAATTGACCCGAAAAACCACAGCGATTGTGCCTTATCCCGTGGCTAGTTGGAGCACAAATTTTATTAGTGAAAATAAATTGAAAAGTCAACTGGATTCTGCCAGAATGTTTTATGAAAATCAAGATTTTTCCGAGCTTGGTTTGCGTGTTGATTTTGCAACAGAGGACGGAAAAAAAAGATTGCGAATTAAAGAAAAAAATATTTTAAATAAATTAATTGAAAATAAACTAATTGAAAATGAAGCCAGAAAAAGAGGTTTGACGATAAATCCGGAAGATATTTCTCAAGCAGTTTCTCGAAAAATGCAAGAATATGGTAGTGAAGAATATCTTAAAAATAATTTAACAAAATTATATGGTTGGACAATAGCAGATTTTGAAGAAAATATTGTGAAGCCGGATATGTATCAAGAAAAATTATTTGAAAATATCAAAGAAAATGATAAAGCCAGAACGGAAGCAAAAAATAAGATAACTTTGGCTCAAAAAGAATTGACTGAGAAAAAAACTTTCGCTGATGTTGCTCGAAAATATTCTGAAGGTGAGAGTGCTAAAAGTGATGGCGAATTGGGTTGGTTTAGCGGATCAGAAATGTTGCCGGAAATAGCTCAGGTTGTCTTTGGTCTAAAAAAGGGCGAACGAAGTGCAATAATTGAAAGCTCACTGGGTTATCATATTATTTTTCTGGAAGATAGAAAAAGTGAGGATGATGCGGAAAAAGTTCAGTTGAAGCAAATCTTTGTGCGCACGAATAATTTTGCTGGTTGGTTGGATAAATATATCAAAGATTTTGACATTCATATTTTCGCAAAAGATCTTTTTTGGAATAAGGCAACTGGTCAAGTGGAATTTAAAAATAACGAGTTGAAAGATTTCGAAAATAATTTAGAAAAAAATTCCCCAGATGACATTTCGGTTTTGTTTTAAAAAAAAGTATATGCCAAAGAAAACGAAAATTATTGTAAAAGGAAGTGAAATCACCATCGTTAAATATCATGGTGATGATTATATTTCTTTGACGGACATGCTTAAAGCAAAAGATGGTGATTTTTTCATTTCTGACTGGCTTCGAAATAGAAATACGGTTGAATTTATAGGGATTTGGGAAAGTATTTATAATCCAGCTTTTAATTATGGCGAATTCGCCATAATTAAAAGTAAGGCCGGTTTAAATAATTATAAGATAAGTGCAAAGGACTGGGTTGAAAAAACTAATGCCATAGGATTAAAGGCGACAACTGGAAGATATGGCGGAACATATGCGCATAAAGATATTGCATTCGAATTCGGAATGTGGATTAGCGCTGAATTCAAAATATATCTGATCAAAGAATTTCAGCGTCTTAAAGATAGTGAATCAAATAATTTAAAACTTGAGTGGAGTTTTCAAAGAACTTTGGCAAAAGTAAATTATCGGATTCATACTGACGCCATAAAAGAGAAATTGATCCCGCCAGAATTAACTAAAAACCAAATTAATATGCAATATGCCAGCGAAGCGGATTTACTAAATGTTGCTTTGTTTGGAATAACTGCAAAAATATGGCGAGATCAAAATAGAAAATTAGTTGGAAATATTAGAGATTACGCTTCAATCGAACAGCTCGTGGTTTTATCAAACCTCGAAAGTATCAATGCATTGTTGATTCGCGATGGACTGTCCTCTGAAGATCGAATTCAAAAATTAAATATTACTGCGATTATTCAGATGAAATCACTACTGACAAACAAGGAAACAAAAAAAAGTTTTTTAGTTAATTAATTTAATTTTTTTAATCATATGACAAAAGTAAAAGTTAATGAAGAGATGTGTATTGGTTGTGGAACATGCGAGTCGCTTTGTTCTGCTGTTTTCAAAATTGAAGATGGGAAATCCAAAGTAATTTCTGAGGAGTGTGGTGATTGTGATTGTCAAAGTGTGATCGATAGTTGTCCGGTCAGCGCAATTTCAATGGAGTAAATAATAAATATGGATAATATCAATATTGCCCCAGAAGAGTCGCAAGGGGAAAGAATAGTGGCGACAAAAAAAAGAAAGATTAACCATTCGTGTGCTTATTTCGCATCAAGTATATTGTTAGTTATTTTAGTATCAGCCATGACTGGTACCGTTTTTGGTTTTTTGTCAGGAGGATTTGGACAAACAATTTTCACACGAATTTCTCAAAAATTTCCTAATTTATTTAATCATCAAGAAAAAATAAGTTCTATTATTTCACGAGAGAAAATAATTCAGGAAGATTCTGCCGTGATTGATGTTGTTGAAAAAAGCACTCCAGCCGTTGTTAGTATTGTTGTCAGTAAGGATATGCCAAAAATACAAAAGTTTTTTGATCCGTTTGGTTTTTTTGATAATACTCCTGATCAAAACAGTTCGCCTGGAAATATGCAAAAAGAAAAAATTGGTGCAGGCACGGGTTTTCTTATAACTTCCGATGGTATGATTGCGACTAATAAGCATGTTGTTTCTGACGCTATGGCTGAATATACCGTCATTACGAGTGATGGCAAAGAACATGGCGCTAAAGTTTTGGCGCGCGATCCATCAATTGATGTTGCGGTAATTAAAATTGAGGGAACAGATTATGCTACACTTAGTTTTGGAGATTCGGAAAGTTTAAAAATTGGACAAACGGCAATTGCTATTGGTAATTCGTTAGGTGAATTTTCTAATACTGTTAGTAAGGGAATTATTTCTGGATTAAAAAGAACTTTAATCGCTGGTAACGGTTTTAATGATAGCGAAAAATTGACCAATATTATTCAAACTGATGCAGCAATTAATCCGGGAAATTCTGGTGGTCCGCTTTTGGATATCAATGGAAAAGTAATTGGAATTAATGTGGCAATTGCACAAGGTGCACAAAATGTTGGTTTTGCTATTCCAGCAAATCAAGTAATGAAAACAACTGAGCAAGTAAAAAATACTGGAAAAATATCTACGCCATATCTTGGCGTGCGTTACATTCCAGTTGATGATGTTTTGCAAAAAAAAATCAATCTAGCTTTTAATTATGGAATAATGATTTTGCGTGGACAAGAAATAACTGATTTTGCGGTTATTCCTGGTTCTCCAGCAGACAAGGCTGGGATAGTGGAAAATGATATAATCTTGGAAATAAATGGACAAAAAATTGATGCAAATAATGCCTTTATCGAGCTTCTAGCTAAATTTAAAGTTGGGGATGAGATAGTTTTAAAGATTTGGCACAAAGGCAACATAAAAGAAGTGAAAATTAAATTAGAAGAAAGAATATAATTTAAAAAATATGGATCTTAATCGATTTACAACTAAGGCGCAATTGGTCTTGCAACACGCACAAGAATTGGCCATTATTAATAATCAACAGCAGGTGGATGTTTTTCATTTGCTTTTTGCTCTTCTTGATCAAGAAGATTCAATTATTCCAGTAATTTTTAAAAAAATAGAACTGGATGGGGATAAAATAAAATATGATATAACCAGAGAGATTGAAAAATATCCACATAACCCGCCACAAGGAATCAAGCAAATTTTTATTGCTCCTGAGGTTGTGCTGGTTTTGAATAATGCAGAAATTGAAGCGAGAAAGAATAATGATGAATATGTTTCTATGGAACATTTGCTACTTTCTTTTCTAGCAACTAGAGGTGTGATTGGAGATTTTCTGGCCGAACACGGGATTATTTATGAAAGTATTTTTAAAATTATTAAAGAGTTGCGAGGATCACAAAAAATAGATTCACCTGATCCAGAAAATAGATTGCAGGCTTTGCGAAAATATACAATTGACCTGACGCAATTGGCAAAAGATAATAAACTTGATCCAGTAATTGGTCGTGATGATGAAATCCGACGAGTGATGCAAGTGCTTAGTCGCAGAACAAAAAATAATCCGGTGCTTATTGGTGAAGCGGGAACAGGAAAAACAGCGATTGCAGAAGGTTTGGCGCAAAGAATTGCCGACGGTGATGTGCCGGAAACTTTGAAAGATAAATCTTTAATGTCATTAGATTTGGGTCTTTTAATTGCTGGCACAAAATTTCGGGGAGAATTTGAAGAACGCTTAAAGGCTTTGATAGGTGAGATTGATCGTGAAGCGGGAAAATATATTTTATTTATTGACGAGTTGCACACACTGGTTGGTGCTGGTGCGATTGAAGGCACGATGGATGCGTCTAATATGTTAAAGCCGGCACTGGCTCGGGGAAAACTTCGCATGATTGGTGCGACAACAACCAAAGAATATCAAAAATATATCGAAAAGGATGCTGCTTTTGAAAGAAGATTTCAACCAATTATAGTGGGCGAACCATCAATTGAAGATTCGATTGCAATTTTGCGTGGACTTAAAGAAAAATACGAAGTGCATCATGGAGTGAAAATAACTGATGCAGCAATTCAAGAAGCGGTTAAGCTTTCTGATCGGTATATTACGGATCGTTTTTTGCCGGACAAAGCGGTGGATTTAATTGATGAAGCCACAAGTGCTTTACGAATGGAAATTGATTCGATGCCAACGGAAATTGATTCCACGGAAAGATTATTGCGTCGCATGGAAATTGAAAAAAAAGCACTGGAAAAAGAAAAAAATAAAGATGTGAAGAAAAAAATTCGTGAGCTGAATCGGAAGTTAGCGGAAATTCGAGAAAAAGAAAGCACGGTTTTATTACAATGGCAAGCGGAAAAAGAATTAATTACTAATATTCGAAAACATTCAATTGAAATTGATCGATTGAAATCAATGGCGGAAATTGCCGAGCGAAAAATGGAACTGGATAATGTAGCTGAAATTCGTTATGGAAAAATTCCCGAGCTAGAGAAAAAAATTATTTTGGAAAAGAAAAAATTAAGCAATCTTCAAAGTAAAGGTGCAATTCTTAAGGAAGAAGTAACCGCTGAGGATATTGCCAAAGTTGTATCTCGCTGGACAGGCATTCCTGTATCAAAATTAATTGAAGGTGAAGCTCAAAAATTAATCCAAATGGAGGAGGCGATTGGCAAGCGAGTGATGGGACAAACTGATGCAATTTCTGCCGTAGCAAATGCCGTTAGACGATCTCGTTCCGGAATCGCAGAAAGCAAAAGACCAATCGGATCATTTATTTTTCTGGGACCAACTGGCGTGGGAAAAACAGAATTGGCAAAAGCGTTGGCAGAATTTTTATTTAATGATGAAAAAGCAATCATTAGAATTGATATGGGAGAATATACAGAATCGCACAGTGCTTCAAAATTAATTGGTTCACCACCGGGCTATGTTGGCTATGAGGAAGGTGGTCAGCTAACAGAAACTGTTCGGCGAAAACCTTACTCGGTTATTTTATTTGATGAAATCGAAAAAGCCAATCAACAGGTTTTTAATATTATGCTGCAAATTTTAGATGAAGGTCATCTGACTGATGCAAAAGGGCGAAGAATTAATTTTAAAAATACGGTCATCATTATGACTTCAAATCTTGGTTCCGATATTATTTATAAAAATAATCTGGGTTTTCGTGAAGAAAAAGAAGATGAGGCAATTGCTGAAGTGGATATGCAACAAAAAGTGCTGAGTTCACTTAAGGAAAATTTTAAACCAGAATTTTTAAATCGCATGGATGAGATAATTATTTTTCATCCAATTAGTCGCCAAATGCTTCGTCAGATTGTTGATTTGCAATTAGTGCAGATTGAAAAAAGATTAGCGGAGAAAAATATAAAAATAAAACTTACGGCAAATGCAAAAGAATGGTTGAGCGAAAAAGGTTATGATACAACCTATGGTGCCAGACCATTAAAGCGACTTATTCAAACTGAAATAATGAATGAATTGGCACGGATGATTATTGAAAATAAAATAATAGCAGGCAACACTTTGAAAATTGATGCAAAAAGTGGTAAACTTACTTTTGAAATTGCATAAATAATATGTTTTTAAAATTGCGTCCATTTCTGTATAGTCTTTTATTCTTGCTTGGCTTGGAATTTGTTATTTATATTCGCGATAATTTTAATCTTGTTATAAGTACAGTAGCATTTTTAATTTTAGTTGCTCTTTGGGAGGGAAAACATGTTGGGGCAAAATGGAAATTTTCTATTCTTCCGATTTTTTTCACACTTTCTTCGGCGGCCTTATTATATTTAATCACTTTGGCATATGAACAGCAGATTTTCATCGTGCTGGCTTCTAGCATGAATTATCTAGCACTTTTTGGTGCATATCGTTTAGGAATATATGAAAAAGATCAAACGGCCAAAGGCATGAATATGGCGGCAACATCTACGACGATTTTTTTTATTTATGCCAGTGCCTATGGACTTTATTTGAATTTTCTCGTGCCATTATATATATTAATGTTAGTTTATTTTTTAAGCACGCTATTAGTGAGCTATCAATATCTTTCTATTATAAAAAACAATGAGCAAAAAGTGGTCTGGACATATAGTTTTTTGCTGGGACTAGCTATGATGGAAATAGTTTGGGCGATTAGTTTTTGGCCGTTTGGGTATTTGACCACAGGCGTAATTGCCCTTATACTTTATTATATCCTCTGGAGTATTGTTCAAGGTCATTTTCTGAACAATTTAAGTCAAAAAAGAGCGATAGTTAATATAGTATTTTTTTCATTTTTGATCTTGCTTGTGTTAATAACTTCAAAATGGATTCCGGTGATTTAATTTAAAATATTTTTTATATTTATTCTATGCGAAAAACTAAAAAAAGCGTTTTTATTCTAGGGATTATTTTTATCAGTGGTTTAAGCGGTGTGGTGACTAATCGATATATTTTTCCTCGCCTGGCTACGACGAAGTTTTTTGCTAAATATGATTTTATAAAAAAATCCACCGAAGAAGTGACAATCATCAATAAAACAGAACAGATTTATATTAAAGAAGATGCTTCGGTAAATAAAATAGTTAGTCAAATCACTGCGTCTATGGTGAATATAACTTCTTATGCTGTGGCAGAGAAAACTAACTTGCCGGTAATAAAAAATGGCACAGGCTTGATTGTGGCAAGCGATGGACTAATTGTGACATATGCTGGAACATTGCTCACAGAGAATGCAAAATATAAAGTAGCGACGGACGACGGAAATATTTATGATGCAACTCTTTCAAACATTGATTCTTACAGTAATTTGGCTTTTCTTAAAATAAACGCCAGCAATCTTTCTGTGGCTTCATTTGCTAATTCCGATGAAGCAATTCCGGGAGAAAAAATTATTGCTATCGGTAACGACTCGCCAGTTTATGCTCCATTTTTTGCTGCAGGAATTTTAAGTAGTTTTAATGCCTATTATAATTTGTCAGAAAAAACAATTGCTTCATCAGAAAAACTAGAAGGTGTTTTTGAGATTGATCTTTCTGCACAAGGTCATTATTTGGGTGGACCAATTGTGGATTATGCTGGTCAAATTGTGGGCATCACAGGCATGGTGCGAAGAAACAATTTGGAAAGTTTTTTTCAAATCCCGTCTAATAAAATAAAATTGGTTATCGATAAAGAATTGCGAAAAGAAATTAGCACTAATTCTACGCTTGGCATATATTATCTTCCAGTAAATAAAATATACGCATCAATAAATAATTTACCGAGTGAATCTGGCGCATTGATTTATTCTCCTTCGGGACAGCAAGGGCTTTCAATTATGGCAAATTCTCCAGCGGAAAAAGCGGGATTAAAAATCAATGATATTATAATTTCCGTTGCGGGCGAAAAAATAGATGCTCAAAAAACATTGCCGGATTTATTGTATAAATATAAAAAAGGCGAAGAGCTGGAATTGACAATCTTGCGAAATGGAGAAGAATTAAAAATAAAAGTGCAGTTATAATTTTTTTGTAACATTATGCTGATTAAAAAAAAATATCAAATTAAATTTTTATTGTTAGTTGTCTTGGCTGTGTATTTCTTTTTTGGATTTACGCATCTGACTAAGTTTGTTTCATTTGATGAACATTATTGGTTGTATAATTCGGATAATGATCGAATCCATCAATATTGGAAAGCAATTGCCGAAGGGGATTGGGAAAAAACAAGAATCAATGATAAACCAGGAATTACACTCGCCTATGTTTCCGGACTGGCGTTGCTTTTTGATAATAATATCGTAGATGAACATGTGATTTTTACAGATAAAACCGTGAAAATTTTTGATCCGCAAAAAACAGAGAAAATTAATTTTCTCTTTCGTTTGCCAATCTTGTTGACGACTGGTTTTTTTATTTTTTATTTTTTCTGGATCATTAAAAAGATCACAAAGAATGAATGGCTGGCACTTTTGGCAGTTGCTTTAATATATCTTTCTCCTGTGATTATTGGGATCTCGCAAATTGTTAATCCGGATTCGTTGTTTTGGATTTTTGCTTTCGCGGCGATGTTGACTTTTGCGGCTTGGCTCTTGCAAACTGAAAAAAAATATTTTTGGCTAACGCTATTTTTCTTTGGTTTGTCTATGGCGAGCAAATATGTGAGTGTTATTCTCGTTCCGTTTTTTCTTTTTATGCTGTTAGCTTTTTATTTATTTGAATTTTCTGGTTGGACAAATAAAGCAGAAAAATTAAAAGCGCTCGTTTTAAAAAACAGCTTAGCTTATCTGGGAATTGTTTTTGGCGGTTTTTTGATTTTTGCTTTAATGATGCCAGCTGTTTTTGTTGAGCCACAATTTTTTTATGCCGGCACGATTGGTTTTCCCGGTATGGCTCCAATCTTTTGGTTTTCAATGTTGGTCAATTTGCTACTTATGGCGGATGCTTATTTTAATCAAAATAAAATTTTATATTATTTATTAGAAAAATTGCAATTTGTCAAAAAAAATGCGCCAAAATTAGTTGCATTATTATTGCTTTCTAGTATTGTCATCGTTTTAATTAATTGGATGCTTCGTCATCGCTTGATTGATCTTTCAGATATTTCTTTTGATATGAAACGAAAACCAGAGTTTGGCAATTTGCCATTAAGCTCTCAATTCATTATGGAAACCGTGCCGTTAGCCTTTGCTTCTTTGCCAATAATTTTATTTTCTTTAATTTATCTTTGGTCAAAAAGTATCTTTCAAAAAATTAAGCAGGAATATTTGACATTTATTTTATCAGCTTTTATTTTTATTTTTTATCTAGCAGTAATTAAGCAAGGCTTGGTTTTGACTATTCGTTATAGTATTATTCTTTTTCCTATTTCTGCTTTGCTTTCAGCGATTGCGCTGGAGAATTTTTTTATAGCCCAAAAAGAAAAAGAACATAAAGATTCGCGAAAATTTTTAATTTTTTTCGCATTGCTATTTTCAATAATCCTGCTTTTATTTATGACATCTTCTTTTGAACAAGCTAAAATTATTAGTGAAGCAAATTTGCGAATTTTTTATAATTTTCACCGAATTATTTTTGCATTGATTGTTATTTCCGTGGTTGTTATAACAACAAAACTAATTTATATTTTTATAAACTGGAATAAGTTGCGCAATTTGACTTACGGAGTAATATATTTATTAGTTGTCTGTTCGGCTTGCTTAAGCATCTGGCTGATCAGGCCGTATTATTTTAGTTATAGCAATGATTTTTTGCCAAAAAAATATATCATTACTAGTGGTTGGGGTTATGGTGGTTATGAGATAGCCCAAGAAATGAATAAATTGCCTGATGCGAAAAATACAATAGTCTGGGCGGATTCATATGGTTTTTGTGAATTTTATATTGGCAAATGTATTCGTAAAGCAAAAACAAGAACAGAACAATATCCAATTGATTATTTTTATGCCACACTGCAAAATCAATTGCGTCCAAATTTCGTGGGACCAATTTATAGAGAAGATGGAAAACCAGTTTTTAATCTGGAAATCGATGGTCGGTATAAGAATTATGTGCGAGTTTTTAAAGCTAAGAAAGTCGAAGGTGCAATTGGCACAGAATAATAATGAAACAATGCAAAAAATTCAATCCATAAAAAAACAACTAAAAAGCAAATTTTTGCTACTGCTTTTAATACCGCTCAGTCTTTATTTTGCTTTTGGTGTTTATCATATAACAAAATTCGAAACAGCCGATGAGCATTATTGGATGTATGATCCAACGGCAGGTAGGATTCATGATTATTGGAATGCGATTGCAAAAAATGATTGGCTAAGCACACGAATAAATGATAAACCCGGAGTGATGTTGGCGTATGTTTCTGGTATTGGAATTTTATTTGAAGATAATTTACATGAACGCACTATTGAAACAGCGGATTATCAAAGTAATTTTACATCCGCGGAAACGGAAAGAATTAATCTAGCGTTTCGTTTGCCACTTCTAATTTTCAACGGATTATTTTCACTATTTCTTTTTTGGGCAATCAAACGCTTAACGGAAAATAGATGGCTAGCACTAACCGCCGTAACTTTGATTTTATTGAACCCGATTATTATTGGCGTTTCTCAAATCATCAATCCCGATTCGCTTTTATGGATTTTTTCTTTCTCTGCACTCATTTCACTTTTAAATTATCTGAAATATCGAGGAAAAAAAGATGCCATTTTATGCTCGATATTATTTGGCTTTGCACTTTTAAGTAAATATTCGGCCGTTATTTTTATTCCGTTTTTCTTTATGTTGATATTGATTCATCTGTTGCAAGAAAAAAATCAGCTTGATTTTTCCAAAAGAGCCAAGGAAAATATATTAACTTATTTAGCTATTTTAGCTGGTTCATTTTTTGTTTTCGCGATATTGATGCCAGCTGTTATTGTTGACCCTAGTTTTTTTTATTACGGCACAATTGGTTTTAAGGGCATGGCACCAATATTTTGGTCTATTATGTTATTGAATTTGTTGATTTATCTTGATGCTCATTTTTTGCAATCTAGAATTATGTTTTTTCTGGCAAAAATAATTAACAAGATTTTTCCGTTCTTGATGAGAGTAATATTTTTTATTATTGCAACGATGTTTTGTTTGGTTTTATTTAACTGGTTTGGTATGGATAATTTTTTAAACATAAAAGGCATGAATTTTGATGCGGGGAGTAGCTATCCATTTCGCAGACAAGACTTTCAGGATAAATTATTTCTGGAAATTTATCCACTAGTTTTTTCTCTCACCCCATTAGTTTTATTTTCAGTCATCGCCTTATGGATTAAGGGCATATTTGTAAAATTAAAATATCCTTTGATTGTTTTTTCTGCTTCAGTTTTTTTGATTGTTTTTTATGCGGCGGTTTTAAAGCAAGATCTTTTAGTTAATATTCGTTATAGCGTGATGCTTTATCCATTATTAATGTTGATCGCAGCTTTTTCGATTGATGAGTTTATTTTAGGAAAAATAAATCGTGTGCAACATAAATTCATAGCAGTGCTAGTCATTGTTGGCATAAGCAGTTTGAGCTTATGGTTTATCAAGCCGTATTATTTTAATTATACAAGTAATTTATTACCAAAAGACAGGATTATCACAGGTGCTTGGGGTTATGGTGGTTATGAAGCGGCACAAATTTTAAATGCTTTGCCAAATTCGACTAATTTAAAAGTCTGGTCAGATTATTGGGGCGTCTGTTATTTTTTTAATGGAACTTGCATTCAAGCTTCTGGGTATAATAATTATATGGGAAAGTCAGAAGAAAATACGATTGATTATTATGTTATGACACGCAGGGGAGCAATAGCAAATAATAAAATTTGGAATATTCTTAAAGAGGATTTGTCGGAAAAGCCTATGTGGAAAATAAATATTGATGGCAGACCAAAAAACTTTGTGAGTATTTATAAGGCTAAAAAAGAGTAAGCGCACCAGTTGCTTTGTGGCTTATTGGTTAAACTTGTTAATTATTGTTTATCTCTCCCATTCTTTTATATGCGGTGAAAAATCAAGCTGGTAATCTGGGATGCCTAATGATATGCCATATTTCGTTACATTGTTATATTGCTTTGATTTGGCACGATCAACTTTGAATATTTTATTGCGGAAGATAATGTAATGAAAATCACCATTCTTGAAATCAGCATACCAATCCTGCTTAGAATCCAATGCCTTGCTAATTTCTTTCGCAATATTATCAGCTTGATTTTCTAAAATTTCAACGGTGTGTAAAGTCCATTGTTTTATCCAGGGAGTTCCATGTTCTTTGGTTACCTGTTCAACATCCGTTTTGAGAATTTTTATTTTTCCCAAAACATCTTTATTCTCAAGACTTTCTTCAATAATAACACCGTTGAAATTTTTCATATGCTTGATTTCAGTTAATTAATTATTTTATAGATCTCTTTCTTTTTATTCTCTTCATCGGTAACTTCTAGGATGATCTTTTTTTCTATTTCTAGTGAGAGGGGAATGGTGCTTTTTTGTCCAGCTTGAATGAAGATGTCAGCTTCTTGCAATGGGACGGGATTTTCTTTTTCTAGTTTTTTCCAGTGAAATTTTTTGGCTTTGCCATAATTTTTGATTGTAAAAGTTAGATCTTGCGATTGGGGATTTTCAAAATAAAGTTCCCACCAGCTATTTTGGCCAGTGGGGTCTGTTTGTTTTCGCTCACTATAAGCGAGAAAACTAAAACTAAAAAACAAAAAAATAATCACAGTCAGAATGATTTTTTTCTCGCTTGTTAGTTTATTTTTTGCGATAATAGACATTGATTTTATCATTAGAATAAATTTGCCAAAAATTATTTAATTTTTGAAATTGCATGCTATCCATGGCCTTGTCCACCATGACAAAATTCGTGCCTAAATCGGAAAAACATTTCTTTCCAAGTTCTCCATCGGGACTGGAAATCATATCTCGCGTGCAAAATTCATGTTTATCAATACCATTTTCATAGCGTTCAAAGTTTGCTCGGTAACTGGGAAAATAATAATCACGCATGAAAAATAATTTTAGCCACGAATCGGCAATTAAATAAACATGATCAGAAGCGAGAAAATCAGTGGAAGACATTTTTGAGGCAAGGTAGTTTCCAGTCTGAATTGTTTGCCAAGCATTTTTATTTGTAGTATTTTTCTTAAAATAATCTACATTACCATCGAAGCCACTAATGAAAGTAAAAATAAAAATTAATATAAAAGCACTAATAATTAGTTTATTATTGAATTTTTTTTGTGTAAAAATAGACACAAATACAAAGGCACTAATTAGGGCAAAAGGATAAATTCCATAATTAGCTACACGACCAGAGGGAATGGAGAGCTTGATTAAATTTGGTGCCAGAGAAATGATTGTGATAATGGATGTCCAGCTAAGCAAAAGTAAAAACGAATATTTAAAGTCATTTTTTTTGTAAAAAAATAAAAATAAAATAAATCCCAAAGATCCAAGTGCAAAACGAGCTTCTCCGAGAATATTTCTGAATTGCAAGAGGGATAATCCTGTGTGTTCGATTTTTTTTGTGGCACCTACGACGGTGTTTATGGCACTATTTTTGAGATAAGTCGGAGTGTAAATACTAAAAACAAAGATAAACACAAAAAGAAAAAAAGTTATTAGGAGTGGTGAACGCAATAATTTTATTTCGCCAAGCAGAATTTTTTTTGTTGCATGAAAATTAAAAAATAGTGCAAGCAAAATAAAAATAGCAAAAGTTAAGAGAAAAATTAAAGCTGTTAAATGATGTGTATAGAAAAGTCCCATTGAAAGGAATAGGGCGAAAAATAAAAACGGCGTAACTCGTTCTCGCAAAAAGCGAATGTAAAAATAAAAAGTGATGGGCATGAGCAAATTTCCGATAATATTTCCCACCACACCGCCACCAATAAATTTAGCTTGTGGTGGATCGATTGCGAAAATTGCTCCGCAAAAAAGTAGCACGAAAATTGCTATGTTTTTATTTTGTGGATTATTTTCAAATAAACGCAAAGATAAAATAAATATTGCCAGCAAAGTGAAAATATTGATATAAAAAAGCACGAGAATAGGAAAGGCAGAAATAAAGTTGGCACCAGAGATAAGATTGATGGCAGAAAAAATTAGATGTTCGCCGATTACGAAATCACTGATTGGGCGGGGAGAATCAATTTGATAAATTTCATTTTCTTTGATGATATCGCTTTGTGTGTAGTTTTGAATTTTACCTGTTTCGGAAAAAAGTTTTGACCAATACATATGATGACCAAGGTCAGTGCTTGAGGGTGGTGATGAATTTTGCAAATAGGCCGAGCGAAGAAAGAAAGATAGAAAAAGAACGAGCATAATAAATAACAATTGCTTTGAGGAAAAAGTAAAAAGCGAATTTTTATCAACGATTGCTGGTGATTTTTTAAATCTTTTTCTATAAACAATAAAACAGCAAAAACTAAAAAGTATAAGTGTTAAAATTAGCGAATTTCTTGTAAAAATTATGCCAACCCGAGATAACAAAAGCATTAAAAAATCTGTAATAAGAATACTTAGACTACTAGAAAGAATAACTCTTTCTAGCGAGCTTAATTTCTCTTTGCCGAAAAAAGCCAAAAGCATAAAATAGCCTGGCACAAAAAGCACTAGCGTGATTGTGAGATAAAAAATAATTTGTGATTGAATAAATTCTAGCATAATGTTTTTTCGATTTCCTCGAGATATTTTTGGGAAATTTTTTCCCAAGCGAAATTTTCCGTTACAAATGTTTGTGCTTTTTTGCCAAAATCTGCTCGGAAAGAATCATCTTCAAGTAATTCTTTTATTTTCATCGTCCAAGCATTAGCATTGCCGGGCTCAACTAAAAATCCATTTTTGCCATCGATAATCGCATCTTTTAATCCTTCGAGATTAGAAGCCAGCACAACACAACCACAACCGCCACCTTCAATCGCGGTGATGCCAAAACCTTCCATTGATCCAGGAACTTTAATGTTAGGAGAAATATAAATATCCACAGTGTTAAATAGTATTAGCATTTTGCTTTCAGCTAAATTGGGAAACAGTTTGATGCGATTTTCCAGCTTTAAATCTTTTATGGCCTTGAGACATTTAGGATAATAATTTTCATCACCGACAGTTTTATTTGCCACAACGCCACCAGCAGCCACTAGAATATAATTTTCCGGCAGTTTTGGCATTACATTTCTGATAAACCATTCCAAGCCTTTATGCTTTACGAATCTGCCACCACGAAAAATAATTTTTTTATTAGCTAAATCTATTTTTAGTAAATCTGCTAGCTCTTTTCGTTCGGATAACTTAACTTTTTGGGAAAGATCAAGGCCATTGGGAATAAAAACGCATTTTTCTTTTGGAATATCAAACTTAATGGCTTGGTTAATTGTTTCGTTGCCAACCATAATTAATTTATCGAGTTTTTTGAGAGCAGGAATATTAATAGCTCTATAAATTTTTCCCAGTAGTGATTTCTTGTGAGCAAAAGTAATATCCAATCCATGAACAATAGACAAGAATTTCTTTTTAGGATAAAAGCATTTTAAAAATATTCCAACTGGCGCCAAAACACCATCGCCAAACAAAATTACATCATAATTTGGTAGAATAAATAAACTTTTTAATATAATCCAAGGCAAAAAAACTGGCAAAAACTTTTTGCCATATTTATTAGCGATGATTTTTGTGGGTGTTATTTCCGAAAGTGCTTTGGCAATTCCAAAATTTTGCATTTCAATTCCGCCAAGAATCGGCGGATAGGCACGAGAAATAAAAAGCAGGCGAGTTTTTTTTGCCATAAATATAATATAAAAACTACTTTTTAAGACGGTCTTTTTTTGAAAGATACATTTGTTCTTCGGTGAGATTGCGGTTGGTCTTAATCATATCGGCAATCAGTGCGAAAATCAGCAACTGTGAACCAACGAAAAGCAAAATAACAGAAAGGAAAAGATAATTGCGATAAGTGGTAACTTGAAATGTTTGGAAATAATGAAAAAGAAAAAGCAGGAAAACTAAAAGCGAAGCCGTAACAAGTGTTAAACCTGGCACGCCAAAAAATTTCATGGGACGAACATCGCGAACTGCTTTCAAAATTATTTTTGCAGAATTAGAAACAAATTTCCAAACTGATTTCACAATGCGACTTTCTCGGTCAGCGAAATATTGAACCTTAACGGGAATCCATTGTAACTTTAAATTTTTGCCGATAGCATCAATAATTGTTTCTTGCGTGTAAGTAAAACTGACATTAGTAATATTGAGTCGCAAAAGCGTTTCGCGATTATGAGCACGAAAGCCACAAGTCAAATCATCAATGGGATAATTTAGAAAAAAGCCAATCATTTTGGCGGCAAAACGATTGAGATGATATTTAATTTTTGGCATACCAATAGCCTCATGTTTTCCAAACCGACTAGCAATAACCATGTCGCATTGTCCAGAAAGAATTGGCAAGAGTATTTTGGGAATATCATTGGGATCAAATTGACCATCCGCATCAATATTAACCATAATGTCGGCTCCATTTTCCAAAGAATTTTCTACTGCTCGTTTGAAAGAATAAGCCAAGCGACGATTGGGTTTATAGGAAACAATTAAATCCACACCGGCTGTTTTTGCAACAGACACAGTTTTATCACTTGATCCGTCATCCACTATTTGAATTAACTTTTGCGAAATAGCAGTGCCTTCGCCTTGAGAATAAAAATCAGCCGAAAAACTTTTTCTGATGCGAGCAATTGTTTCTCCAATTTTCTCTTCTTCATTATAAGCGGGGATGTTGACAATTAGTTTCATAGATATTTGCTTAAGGTTTTTTATTGATAATTAGTTTTGGATCGGCACAATTAAAATCACAATTAGCTCCATCAACGCCATTGTGAATAAGCTTGCCCTTACATTCTTCTATCTTTTTTTGACATTCAATTTTGCTGGCCTTAAAATATTCTTGATTTATTTCAAAGCCAAAAAAATTAAGCACAAAATAACTGACAACAGCCACTCCACAAATCCAAATAGCCAATTTTAAAAGTGAAAACATAGGATATATTTAAACGAATTAAGCTATGTTTAGTATAGACTAAATTTTGTTTTTCGTAAAGTGAAACTGGCGATTACTTGAAATTTTGATTTTTCTTCTAATTTCTGCTATAAATTTAGTAGAGGATTTGAGCGGAATAAGCAGTTAATTTTTTAATTTTTAAAAATTATGAAAATCAAAAAAGCAATTTTGCCAGTAGCAGGATTTGGAACAAGATTTTTACCAGCGACAAAAGCGCAACCAAAAGAGATGCTCACAGTTGTGGACAAACCAGTCGTGCAATATTTAGTGGAAGAGGCTGTTGCGGCAGGTATTGAGGAAATAATTTTTGTGACAGGACGAGGCAAGCGGGCGATTGAAGATCATTTTGATATTTCTTTTGAACTGGAAGAAACATTGGTGGAAAAAAATAAACATGATTTGCTTCGTGAGGTGCAAAGAATTCCCAATCTGGCTAAATTTTCTTATGTGCGTCAATCAATGCCACTTGGTGATGGCCATGCTATTTTACAAGCGAGACATATTGTCGGCGATGAACCAGTGCTAGTTATTTTTGGTGATTGTATGTATGACAGCGAAGTGCCGTCAACAAAACAGCTAATGGAAACATTTGAACGCTATGGCGATCCAGTTATTGGCTTGAGTCGTGTCGATAAAAGCGAAGTTTCTAAATTTGGTGTTTTTGATGGTGTGAAATTGGATGAAAAAAATATTGAAGTTAAAAATGTGGTGGAAAAACCAAAAATGGAAGATGCTAAGTCAGACTTGGTCGCCGTGGGAAAATATATTATCACGCCAGAAGTTTTTGAAGAATTATCTAAGATTGAACATGGTAACTCAGGCGAAATTCGCTTAATCGATGCTTTCGAAGCAATGCTTGAAAAAAATAGACCAATTTATGGCAGAATACTTGAAGGAACATGGCTAGATACGGGTGATAAATTTAATTTTCTCAAAGCCGTTATTCATATTGGACTAAAACATGCAGAAATTGGTGATAAATTAAAAGCCTATTTAAAAAGTTTAAAATTTTAATCTATTTAATGAAAATTGCTATTCAAGTTGCTGATTTGGACGCGAGTCGTATTGACGGAACTCGTGTTTATATTCAGAATATGTTGAAATATTTTGGAAAACTAGATAACTCTAGTGATTTTTTGTTGTATCATAAAAATAAATTTAATCCTGAACTTGCTCCGCCGAATTTTCCCAACTATAAAATTAAACAAAAAAACTTTCCTGTATTTTGGACTCAACTTTGGCTAGCCAATGAGTTGCGAAAAGATAAACCGGATGTGCTTTGGATGCCGATGCATAATATTCCGGTGTTTTGTGCGACAAAAATAAAAACAGTCGTAACGGCACATGATTTGGCCTATAAATATTTTCCGGAATATTTTCCCAAAAAAGATTTGTTTAAATTAAATCTTTTAGGAAAATGGGCATTTACAAAAGCGGACAAAATTATTGCAATTTCCGAATCAACCAAAAAAGATATTTTAAAATTTTATCCAAATGTAAGTGAGCATAAAATCAAAGTGATTTATCATGGTTTTGACGCAGAAGTTTTTTCTATTGAACGAGATTTTTCGATTGAGCAGGCGGTGAAAAATAAAATGAACATTTCTGGTGAGTATATTTTATACGCCGGTGCGATTCAGCCAAGAAAAAATTTGGGCGTTTTGGTTTCGGCTTTTGATATTTTCAAAGAAAAAACTAAATCAAAAATTAAATTAGTTATTGCAGGGGAGCGGGCATGGCTTTCTGATGATGTGTTTAAACAAATTGCAGAAAGTCGTTTTAAAAAAGATATTCTAACTCCCGGTCGATTAACTTTTTCTGATTTGGGTCATTTGGTTCGTGGTGCCAGCGTGTATGTTTATCCATCGCTTTATGAAGGTTTTGGCTTGCCTGTGTTGGAAATTCTTGCTTCTCGTGTGCCACTGATTTGTGCATTAAATTCTAGCCTTGGTGAAGTGGGTGGCGATGCGCCATTATATTTTCAAGAAAAAAGTCCCGTTGATTTGGCGGAAAAAATCGAACTGGTCTTGAAAGATAAAAACTTACGAGAAACTATGATCAAAAAAGGCACCGAACAAATCAAAAAGTTTTCTTGGGAAAAATGTGCGAAAGAAACGCTGGAATATTTGAAGGATTGAATTGGTTGATTTATTTTTTATTTTAAATAGATTAGATAAGTTTTTTTGTTTTGGATTTTTGGCAGAGGGGAATTGAGGGTGTGAATGGCCAAAAACCAAAACTTCTTATTAGTTTTGACTCTTTGCGATGTCCTTGAACTTTTGGTCTAGCACTGGTCTTATTTCTTCTCCAACTTTTTCATAAATATCAATCAGTTCCTCGTAAGCACCACTTCCTCCTAAGAAGTCCCAAAAATCTTTGCCAATAAGAAAGTCATTTCCTTCATCAAAGAATTTTAAACATGTCCATCTTTGGTAATCTTCAGGATAATAGGGGTTATAATACATACCTAGATAAATTTTGACTTTCTTGCTTTCTGTTGATCTTATTGCATATATTTCTAGCAAGTCTCTTTTTGCTGCTCTCATTTCGTTTTTATTTGGCTTAGGCCCTTTTATTTCAAAATAAATTTCTTCACCATCCTTTGTTTCTAGATAGAGATCAACAGTTTGTATTCTGGCCTCTGTTTTTTTGAGGTTTTGGCTAGCATTGAAAATTTCTTCTGACTCTGACTTATGATTCGGCTCCCTTTTAACACTATCAAGATCACTTAAAATATTTTCTAATGTTCTTTGTGCTTCTCTTGTGATTTTTCCTTTCAACTTGTTTTGCCCTTGTAATTTATTTGCAGTTGCAAAATTTTCAGTAGCAATAATTTTTGCTATGGTTTCGTGCCAGTTCCCAAGTGCTGTTTCGCATCCATGAATAAATCCTTTTGCCAAGTAACCCTTTTTTGTAAAAAGAGCATATTGAAAAGGTTTTGATGAATCCTCATCGCTCAAATTGTATGCGTCAATTTTCTTTAGGACTTTGTCCTTTATAAATTTATAAACCTTCTGTTGTAAATTTTTTGATAATGCCATATTAATTATTTTTTAAATGAAATATTATTTCTGAATAAGGATTTTTATCTCTTTCTGTGCGATTTAATACTGGTCGTTTGTATTGATTGACAATTTTCATGCCAGCTTTCTCGGCTATTGTAGGATATAAATTCCATTTATCATTTGCTACCAAAAATACATCATAATTATTTGCAAAGTATTTTTTTGAATTTAGCAAAACTTGCGATATACCTTCGACATACGATTTTTTGGCTTCCATTCCCTGTCCTTTGTATAATGGACCAATTTCTAACTCATCTTTTCTTTCAAAACTGAAAAGATCATATGCATAAGCATGTTGCTCATGATAATCTATTTGTCCGACATATGGCGGTGAAGAAAATATCCCTTTAATCTTTTGGTTTTTTATAAGATTATAAAATTCTTTATTTCTTAATTGAATTTCTTTTGCTATATCAACGGTTCTGGAATCGCCAGTAATCGATGCCCAATGTACACCATTTTTTAATTTTTGAAATTCTTTAATTCTAGCAATAGTGTCGTTTGCATAACGACTAAACCAATATTTAATAGAAAAAAGAGGTTTGCAAATTTTTTTATGTTTCCAACAATAATAAGTAGTTGTCTGAGGTTCTTTTAATGTAGCTAAATCAGAATGAGTAGTTGCCCTACAAGAGCGAATTGTTCTACTTAATATCACAGCCAAAACTCTTTTATTTTTTTCATTTTTTATTTGCTTGATTTGTTCAAATGCAAAATCAATCTCTTTTCGTATATTTTTTATGTACCATTTATCAAGAAAAGAGTTATTTTTTTCTTGTTTTAATTCAATTTTATACTTTTTTACTAATTTATTATAGATTGATAAAAATTCTTTTTCTTTAGTAGCCGAATATTTATTTTCATCGATTTCTTTTTTATAAATTTTTCTTTTATAATCTGGGGATGGAAAATGTTCATTGTTGAATTTTGATAATTCAAAATATAATTCTTTTTCAAATTCTTGTATTTTTGCGTCAGTTTCAAATTTAGTAATCGCTAAGTTTATAGTTTTGATGTCTTGTATTAATAAATTTAAGTTATAGTCTAGTAGTTTTGTATCGGTTATCATGCAATTAAATCGAGAAATATCTACACCTATTGCATGAATACCAAGTTCATTTGCTTGCACAAGAGTTGTCCCTGAACCAGAAAAAGGATCTAATACAATATCGCCTTTTTTGAAAAAGGATTGTTTTTTAAAATCATCAGTATGTTCATCTATAAAATACTCAACTAATTGAGGAATAAATTTACCTTTGTATGGGTGCAGCCTATGAACATGTTTTGTGGTATCTGTTTCTCTTAAATTATCAAATGACAAACTCCAATTTAAGTCATCGCCTAGCTTTTTTTTCCATTCAACCTCTCTTGTTCCGTTAAATGATTGATAATAATTTTTTAAATCATTAATATGAATTTGAGTACTGCCATTTTCACCATATTTTTTTACTTTTCCATATTGTATTAAGTAAGAAATATTTGTTTCACTGATTGCACGACCTAAAAACGAGCTTGCCCATTCGCAAGCCTCTTTTATGGTCAACAATTGTTTAATGGTCGTTGTATTCATATCTATATTTTACAATATAATTAAATCGTTTTCGTAGCGGAGAAAACACCTCATACCCCTTTATAAATTAATAAAAAAACAAAATTCAAATTCTTTTTTTGAGATGGGCGATTGCCCAAAAGTAAAAAATGCCTTTCGCCAAAATGCGTCTATACCCAACATGTTTTCAGCTATTTTGCACGACTTAACCACACTCAAACTATAACAAAAAAACAAAAACTAATCAAACAAAATCCAATAACTTAAATAGCCCAAAATCGCACAAATTAATAGTAAAAATAAATTTAAAAAAATATTCATGCCTAGTTGGCTGTTGAAAATGAGCAGTGCGCCAAGAGCGGAAAAGGGGATGATGATTTTTTTAAGATTATTATTTTTTGTTTGTTTCTGATTCGTTCATAAGTGGTTATTTGAAATAATTATTGACCGCATCTTCGAATTGCTCTATAAATATCTGTTTGAAATAAGCAAGATTATTTAGCTCATAAAATAATATAATCGCCTTTTTGTACTCTTCAACATCTACGATTCTGTAAGAAAGTGGGATTGAATGATGTGCTAATAAAATAGCATTGGAAATCATCCGCGAAGTCCTTTTATTTCCATCTTCAAAAATCTGGATATAGGCGATAAGGATAGAAATCAAAAAGGCCTTTTCAAAAAATGATTCCTTTTTGTTGATAAAATCAACCATATTTTGCAATGCTTCTTTGATTTGCGATTCATTATCCAGGGGTTTATACTTTGTGCCAGTAATGCCAACCCCGGCTTTTCTAATATTTTTGGTTATTCCAAGTTTTTTTGTTAAAACAGAATGGATATATTCAACATCAGCCAATCGTAATTTAATAAAACGCGCCCTATTTTGGATCGCCTCATTAAAAGCGTCTTTATGATTGAGAATCATTTGAGTTTCTTCCTTGGTCTTGCCTTCCCCGATGACATTATTTTTAATCAAGGCTTCTGTGCCTAGGAGTGAGTAGGTATTCCCCTCTATTGCCGATGACTTCCAAGAAAACTCAATCATTATTCTTTCAAATTCTTTATTGATAAGCGTTTGGCTATCGTATTTGGAGAAATTTTTAATAAATTTTCTTTGTAAGTTTTCCAGCTTTTCTTTTTCTTCCACTGTAAAAATATCATCTTTTAATATGGAAAAGATTTCAAAATTAAAACTTTCCTTTACATCTCTTTTTAAATATGGAGTTTTAAAATATTTTTGAATATCAACTTCTTTTAAGCTTCCATATGCGTCGGACAGCGAATAAACTACAAAAGCTCCAGCACCGTTTTTTTGCAAAAAATTTTGTGTGCATAAAAAAGACAGGTCTCTGGTAATTGTTTCTCTGGAATATTTATCATCAAAAAAAGTAACCAATTCTTTATTTTGGAAAGAATGATTTTTCTTGGCAAATTCTATGATTTGTTGTTGTCTTTTATTCATAAATACATCATAGCACCATTGCGTCATTATTTCAAGCCAATTGCGTCATTTTTAATAAAAATGCCTTGAAAACTCCTAAATTAAGCCTTTTGATTGCGTCATATTTTTCAATTAATATCAGGCAAATCTCTCAGTCTTTTGCTTTTATATTGCCAATAAGCGGCTCCTTGATATGCTTTGCTCTCATTTAATCCGCCCTTTTGCTCATATATTTTGTATGTTAATGGTGCAAGTTTCCAAATTTGTTCACCATATTCTACTTCGCGCTCGCCAACTACTTTCGCAGTAATTTCTTTGTCAGCTATAAAAACAATTTCTTCTCCGTTCCCGATACCTTTTTTATAAAAACTAAACCGCACCCCTTGTTCTCTCGCTTTCGAAACCTCATCAAATTCTTTTTCTTTGTTTATATCTTTGGGATATACCACCTTGCCTTCGAATGACAATAAAAGCTGTCTCACTAAATCATAATCAAGAGCAAATAATTCACTGTTCCCAACTTGATGTTTATTAAAAATTTCCTTTAAAAGATTTTCTTTATCGTTGTAATCTTCAAGTTCGATCGCAAAAAATCTTTTAAGACCAGAAACATTATAGTAGCCATTCGCCTCAAGATTACGCATTCGCTCCTGATAATTACCCGTGCCAGTTTGTCCTATTTTAATTAAACCAGAAACGGCCGTTGTTATTATGTAAATAAGTCCTTTCATATTTTTTTAATTTAGTTTAATAATTGCATAGTAGCTCATTTCCCCTTATAAATAAACCATTTTCACAGCGAAGCGCATAGCATTTCGCCAAAATGCGTTTATATCCAAAATGTTTTCAGCTATTTTGCACGACTTAACCACACTCAAACTATAACAAAAAAACAAAAACTAATCAAACAAAATCCAATAACTTAAATAGCCCAAAATCGCACAAATTAATAGTAAAAATAAATTTAAAAAAATATTCATGCCTAGTTGGCTGTTGAAAATGAGCAGTGCGCCAAGAGCGGAAAAGGGGATGATGATTTTTTTAAGATTATTATTTTTTGGACAAATATTTTTATCAACTTGATCTGGTGTGATTTTTTTTTCCAGTATTTTTAGGATAAAAATATTCAGAAGCATCGCAATAATTATTTTGGAAAAACCAATATGCGAAATAATAGTGCCAGGAAGAACGGCTTCGGTGATGAGGGTTAGTGTGAAAAAAATAATTAGCATAAACAAACTGTCATGCAATAATTTATAGCAAATTGTTAGCGTATTTGGGGAATGAATTTTTTTGTTGAGCATAATGTTTAGATAATATTATTGTGAGTTTGTTTGAATGCCATAGCGGGCTTTTATTTTTAGAATCATAGTGCGTAGGGCTAATTTAAGATTGGGGATAGTCATATTTTTTTCGTAGAGCACATTGAGATTGTTAATTTTAAGATCGTCTTTTGTGGCAAAAGTAAATTCGTAATATTTTCCCGCCGTGTCTTCCTGATCGTTCAGAGGAATTAGACAGGAATAATTGCCAAAAAATTCTTTTTGTAATTCGCACCCGCCCAAAATATCAAGACTTTTAGCGGAAACAAGAATGGGATTTTTTTGAAGCCAAGAATTTGCAATTTTCTCTGAGGGCAATTCATGTTTTTGGCCATTTTTAATTTGATACCATTTGGCAGAATCTGGCGTGAAAAAAATAGTGCCGTCCGGATGAATGCTGGTAAGTGTGAAAAGCTTTTCTTTTTCATAGAGAGAAAATTCATCTCCGCTGACTGTGATAATATCGTTCCACGCATAACCTTGATTGATGAAAATATCTGGATCGCCAACCGGATAAATTTTATTTTTACTCACAATAAAAACGGATGTGCCATAGGAAATTAGCGTTCCATCAGCAAAGCCAATAGGATTCTCCGTGATAGAATAATTTTTGAGAAAGTCAGGATCTTTGGTGATAGCTAATTTTTCGTCATATTGACTATGAAATGCTGTGGTGCTGATAAATTTATTTAACGAGCCAGCAGAATTTAGTTGATAATAAAAATTAGCAATTTTAAAGATCGTGTCAGCAGGATAATTTTTTGGATCAGTGATCTCTTCGCCCAAAAGATTATAATTTAATTCAGTGATATTGTTTATAGTAACAAAAGCCGTTTGCGGAAAACCGAGCGATGCGATAATTTCAAGATTGCTAAATTTTCTTAATTTCCCGTCAGAAACTAAATAAAAATTATGATTATTTTCCAATAGTGTGCCATTTTTGAATCCGACTGGTTCGCCTTCCAGATAAAGAAATGCACGATAGGACTTTCGCAGATCAATATGCATATTTTCTGGTTTTGCAGATTGTTTATTCGGCGTAAAGCTTAATTTAATTTTGGAAAAACTGCCAACAAGTGATGTATCAAAATATTTTTTTTGTTTGGCGGAAAAATTTCCATCTGTAATCAGCGTGCCATCAAAGTTTCTGGGGTTAAGGGCGTTGCCTTTGTTAGATGTCAACATTAAAAAAGAAAAATTAAATTCTTGGGTAGGGAAAAAAATAAAATAAGCGACATAGAGCGATGCGACAAAGCCAGTAAGATAAAAAAATAATTGCCAGCGTCGATATTGGGAATAACTTTTTTCGTCTAATTTAATTTCTTTAGTTAGATCAAAAGACATAGTAGCAAGAGTTAATTTTTTAATAAATAGATTTTGCCTTTTATGGTCTGTTGAGATTCTAGGGGAAATTCTTGAAATAGTCCACTAGTTTTTGTCAGGTCAGAAACAACAAAAGCATTTCTGGTGATTTGATAATCTTTTTGGGGAATTATTTTTTCTAAAAGACCGAATTTTTCATATAGAGCTAAATTTTCATCCGGAATGATAAAATAAATATTACTAAATTTTTTAATATTTAGTTTATTTAAGTCGGCGGGATTAAAAAAATAAACCGCTTGTTTTCCATAGAGAAAATTCATTGGCGCACCAAGCATTGACCAACCATCACCAGAGGCGAGTTGATCGACAAGCACAAGATCAGTATTTGAAAAATTTTCACTAAGCGTTTTTGTTTGAGTGAGTAGATTTTTATTTTCCGAAAAAAAAGTATAAGGCAGAAAAAAAGTTAAGTTTGCCATAATCAGAAAAATTGCTAGTGAGAAAAAATAAAGCTTTTTCAAAAATAGGCGATCGATAATCAATATAGTATAAAAAATCATCAAAGGAATAAGGGCAAAAGAAAAACGACGAAGCATCCAGGGATGGTCAAGCGAGATTCCTGGGTGGATGAGATAAATAAATAACGGCAAGAGCAAGAAGAAAGGCACAAGCGCAAAATATTTCTTTTTAGTAATAAAATAAAAAATGCCTAATATTCCGATGATGAAAAAAAGCAAAAGACCATAATAATAAAAAATTTTGCTTAAATAAATAAATGCAGAAATAGCAGTTAAGCTATTTCCTGTGGAAGAAAAAGAATTCACAAGGCCTTTTAGCGAAGAAAGATAAAACTGACTATTGACTTTGAGCGTGATAAAATAAATAGTGACAAAAAATCCTAAAAGCCAAAATATTTTTTGTTTTTGTATGTTTAAGAAAATATTTTTCGTTTTTTTATGTAAAATAAAAAGAATAACGGCTAGCATAAAAAGCAGTGCCCATGCTTCTATCCTTGTGAAAGTGAGTAATAAAAAAGAACCGAGAGCGGAAAATAAAAAAAGTTGCTGGCGATATTTCAAAAAAAGCGAGAGTTCCAATAGCCCAAACCAAATAAAACCTAAAGCTAAATTTTCGCTCAGGGTGAATTTGAGAAACCAAGAAAAAACAAAAGTGCTTATCACAATAAAAAATCCAACCCAAGCTGAACGCAAGTTGGTCTGAATTTTAATTAAAGCAAAAAAAGAGAATAAAAATAAGCAAAACAAAATGCCATTAGCCACTAGAAAGCCAGCGAGACCAAAAAAGCTATAAAAAATAGCGAGCCAAGCAATATAGCCCACAGAAAAATGCGTAATCAATGTTCCTTCTTGCGTATAATTGAAGCCAGGAAAATTAAGGGCTGAGCCTGGACCATAAATTTTGAAAAATTCTTGCGAGGAGGTTGTTGTGAAAGTTAATTGATGATTTTGAGATAATCTAATGGCGGCTTCACTGAATGAGCCTTGATCGCGTCCAGAAAAGACGGATGGTTCGGCGGAATAGGTTGAAAGAAGAATAGCTGAAAAAGAAAATAGCAAAAGCAATAAAAAAATTAAAACTTGCGAGCGATTTAAGTTTTTGTGATTGCGCAAAAAAAGTGTTAGCAAGACAATACTGCCAATTAAAAAATAGAGAGCAAAAAAAGGCCAATAAAAGATTTTGAATAGCGTCAGAATAATCGCCAAAAATTCCAACCCCAAAATAAAGATTCCGAGGGCGGAAAATAATTTGTATGCATTGAATTTGGTGGATATTTTCATTGTTTTCATTATATCGGTAAATGGAGATTTTGCCAAATATGAATTTTAAGCTATAAAATTAAAAAATTAAATCCCCATTGTTGCATTTCAAAAAACTATGCTACAATAATCAGGTAGTATCACCTAAAAAAACAAAATAAAAAATGATAATTTTGTCTAAACTAAAAAACAAACTAAGCTCCCAAAAAGAGGGGACTATTAGCCATACCA
>JBAXKA010000002.1:0-68697 GCA_037137555.1 Candidatus Moraniibacteriota bacterium | reverse complement strand
GCCCAAATTTTCATCCCTTAGTTTTGATGAAGGTTTAGGCGAAGATAATTAAAAAAAACATTGTCTGAAAAACAAAATTTATCCTGCAAAGTCGGGATGAAAACTTCAGATATTCTTGACGTTACCAAAAATAAAAAAGCATTTCGCAGAAAAGCATATCAAAAATCTACAAATTAAAATTTCCCTTCATAACTCATGACAAAAAAAGATTTTAAAAAAGCCATCTATTCCACTTTCCTAATCGGTGCAAGTGAACTGGAAAGTTTTTTTATGTCCAATATGGATTTTAGAGGCATATACTTTTTCACAAGTAATTTAGTGTTTGACGAAATAGAATTAATTGGATATAATTGGATGTAGTTAATATATCCAAAAATTATGGCTAATACGAAGCAACGAAGTAATAATATCGGAGATAAATTCTCAGAAAGACTTAATAATATTCCAGCCGAAATAATTTCAAAAATCGCAAAGATTGATGAATTAAAGGGCGGTTGGGTTACGAGTGCTCAATTGAGTCCGCAAGCACTGGGTCGTCTCAAGCGATCTGTTTTGATAACCTCAACTGGTGCATCAACTCGTATTGAAGGTGTGCAACTTTCTGATGAGGATATTGAAAAAGTGATGCGAGGCATCAATATTCAAAAATTCGCTAACCGTGATAAGCAAGAAGTCAAAGGATATTATGAACTGCTAGAAAACATTTTTAACTCTTGGCAAAATTTGAAATTTAATGAAAGTTCTATTAAACATTTTCACAAAGAGCTTCTAAAATATTCAGACAAAGACCAAGGGCATTTGGGGGATTATAAGTTTGGAGAAAATAAAGTTATTGCGTATGATCATGAAGGAAAAGAAGTTGGAGTAATTTTTAATCCAACTTCGCCATATCTTACGCCCAAAGAAATGATTGAGCTTATTGAATCAACCAATTTTTTACTTGCCGAAAAAAAATATCATCCACTTATTGTAATCGCAAATTTTTTGGTTGAATTTTTAGTAATCCATCCTTTTCAAGATGGAAATGGCAGAATTTCCAGAGTTTTGACAAATTTACTTTTACTCCAAAGTGGCTATTTGTATATGCCATATATTTCACATGAAAAATTGATTGAAGATAATAAAACAGAATATTACTTGGCACTTAGAAGAAGTCAAAAAACTTTTCATTTAGTAAATGAAGACATTTCTCCATGGCTAGAATTTTTCTTTACAATTTTATTGCAACAATCACAATCAGCAATTGAATTATTGTCGAAAGAAAATATTGAAAAATTGTTATCAGAAAAACAACTTGCGGTTTGGAAGTTTTTTCAACAGGTTGAAGTTACTAAGACAGGTGAGATTGTTACTAGCACAAATATTCCAAGACCAACAGTCAAGCAGTCGTTGGATATATTATTAAAGTTGAAAAAAATAGAGAGAACGGGTCAAGGAAGAAGTGCGAGGTATAAAAAAGTAGCGTAGAAGAAAACATGTACATCGCACAATAAAAATAAAAAGATTTTAAAAAAGCCACCTATTCCACTTTCCTAATCGGTGCAAGTGAACTGGAAAGTTTTTTTAATCCGACTGATTTAAAAGCAACGGTAATAATATCGCCTTGAGAAGAAATCACTAAGCCTTCGCCAAAATTTTCATGTGCAATTCTTTCACCGCCCTTATAGCAAACTTTCATTGTAGTTAAAATAGTTTTTTTATGTCCGGACATAAATTTTTCTGCCTGCGTATTTATTGCAGATATTTCAGCATCTTCCACTAACTCAGCCGGAATATCATCCAAAAATCTCGAAGGCGCATTGATTTGCGTTGAGCCATAAATCGTTCGCATTTTAGTGAACAATAAATAAACTTTTTCTTTTGCTCGTGTAATTCCCACATACATCAACCGTCTTTCTTCTTCCATTTCAGCTTCACTGAGCATACTTCTTGAATGAGGCAAGATGCCTTCCTCCAAGCCCACAATAAAAACAAATTGAAATTCCAAGCCTTTGGCACTATGTAGTGTCATCAGATGTACAGCTTCACTGGATTGATCAATATTATCAGTATCAGCCACAAGCGCCACTTCTTCCAAAAACATTCGCAAACCATCTCCTTCGGAAAATTTATCATATTTTTTAGCGACTGTTAATAATTCACGCACATTTTCTTGACGCATTTGTCCTTCATCTGTGCCATCCAGCAATTGTTTTTCATAACCACTTTCAAAAAAAACTTTTTGAATAAACTCCGCCAGCGTTAAATTATTTTTCACTTCCTGCATTTTTTTAATAAATTCACAAAAACTTACAATACTTTCAATTCGCGTTTTGCTAATTTTGTCATTTAAAATTTCTCCACCGGCCGTTATCAGATCCAAATTATTTATTTTTGCAAATTCCACCCACTTGGAAACGGTTTTATCGCCAATACCTCTTTTTGGTTCATTAATAATTCGCTCAAGCGATATTTCATCCTTAAAATTTTCGATTAAACGCAAATAAGCAATAATATCCTTAATTTCTTTTCTTTGATAAAATTTCAATCCGCCAATAATGCGATAGGGAATTGAGTCGCCCAATAAAGCCTCTTCAATAATTCGCGACTGGGCATTTGTGCGATATAACACAACAATATTATTTAATTTAATTCCCTTATTACGCAAAGAAATTACTTCAGAAATAATAAATTGTGCTTCATCACTTTCATCTTGAGCTTCATAGGACACCAAAAGATGACCAGCCTTATTGTCCGTCCAAATTTTTTTATCTTTGCGGTTGATATTTTTAGAAATCACCCCATAGGCTGCATCCAAAATTTGCTGAGTTGAGCGATAATTCTGTTCCAGTTTTACAACTTTTGCTGTTGGATAATCTTTTTCAAAGTCCAAAATATTTTGAATATTTGCTCCACGCCAAGAATAGATACCTTGCCAGTCGTCTCCCACAACACAAATATTTTTATGTTTATCGGCTAGCATTTTAATCAACACATATTGAGCATGATTCGTATCTTGATATTCATCTACCATAATATAGCGAAAAATATTTTGATATTTTTCCAGCACTTCTGGATATGTTCGCAGAATCTGAACCAACAGCATTAAAATATCATCAAAATCCAACGCATTATTTTTTTTAAGTCTTTCTTGATACGCTACATAAATTTTTGCTACAATATCTTCCCAATAACCAGCCGTTGCCTGTTGAAACATTTGCGTGTTTATCAATTCATTTTTCGCCTTTGAAATTGCACCCAAAATACTTTGTGGACGAAATTGCGTTAAATCAATATCCAACTCTTTCATGGTTTTTTTAACGAGACTCAACTGATCTTGCGAATCAAAAATATTAAAATTGCTCGCATATCCCAATTTGCCTATTTCCGCACGAAGAATTTTAGCACAAATAGAATGAAAAGTTCCTACTAATGGAAGCTGTCCCTTAAAATTATATTCTGCCAATAGCTGAGCGATTCGCTCTTGCATTTCTTTGGCGGCTTTATTTGTGAAAGTAACCGCCAAAATTTGCCCTGGTCGCACACCTTTATCGCAAATCAAATAGGCCGTGCGAAAAGTCAACGCTCGTGTTTTGCCTGATCCTGCCCCAGCAATCACAAGCACCGCACCTTCAGTCGTCTCAACAGCCTCTCTTTGCGAAAGATTTAATTTTTCTAAGATATTAGTCATAAAAGTATTGTAGCACAAGAGGAAATTTTTAGAAAAAAATATTGTCATCTTTTTCTTTGCCCTGAAATATAATCTCTGCTATGCTTGCATTAGTTAGATTTATTTTAATTTTTTAAAAATAATTATATGGGAAAAATGTTCGAGGGAGTGAAAAATGTGGCGGAAAAAATTACACAAGGCGCCAAGGAAATGCGCAAGAAGTTTTCAGAGAAGTTTGAAAATGCCAAAAAAGAACTAGCGGATAAAATTATGGGCGCTAAATCGCCAGAGGACATGATTGCACTTGGAAAAAAATTGCAAGAACAAGGTGAAATATTAAAAGCAGAAGAGGCTGGCGTAAAACAAGAAGAATTAAGCGAAGATCAAGACGAAGCGATTGAAATGAATACCGCTTTTGATAAAGATAAGGCGCACGGAGAAGCTTTGGAAATGAACGCGGAATTTAAGAAAGACAAAGATCACGAAGAAGCATTGGGAATAAATAAAGAAATTGACGAAGCAAAAGCTGCCGAAGCGAAAGCTCAAGAACAAGCAAAATTTGCCGAAGAGGTGAGACTGTCAGCCGAAGCAGATGCAAAAAAAGCAGCACTATTGCTAGAAAAAATCCAAAGTGGCAATTTAACATCAGAAATAAAATCAACTGAAAATGCAGAGCCAGTGAAACAAGAAAGTGCCGAACGAATAGACTCGTTGTCATTAGAAAAATTAACAAAACTTTTTAATGCTCGCAACCGTGGCAACTTTGATGCAGAGGCTGAGAAAGCTTGGAGCGATTGCTCAAATGAAATTGCAACTAACTTAAACAATATTGCAGATATAACAGAAGCTCATTTTTATCTAACTAACGAAGGCAAAACTATTGCAGAAAAAAAATGGGACGAACTCTCTGATGGAGAAGTTGCAGGTGCAACATCAGAAGAACAGATGCTAATAGCCGTAAAAAATATACGCAACGGCGGACATGAAAAACCATTAGCATTAAAAGCACTCGCCTTTAAAAAATTTCCAGACTTAAGTAAGCAATTTCCGAAAAACTAACTAAATTTCAAAAATTTGCCAAAACCAAAGTTCTGGTTTATACTTTATTTATAATAATTTAGCATTAGCAAACATCAGTTGACGCGAAATAACGCAACTTCTGTTTTGCCGAAAAAAACTATATGGCTCTCACAGGAAAGCAAAAAGACAAAGTAACTAGCGAAGTCAAAAGACACGACAAAGATACTGGTTCTCCAGAATATCAAGTGGCACTTTTCACAGAACAAATTAAAAAACTAACCACGCATCTCAAAAAGAATCCAAAAGATTTTCATTCTCGTCGTGGACTTTTAAAAATGGTATCAAAGAGAAAGCGCCTACTGGATTATTTGAAAAAAACTAACGAAAAAGATTACAAAGTCTTAATTAAAAAACTGGAATTAAAAGGCTAGTTAAGCCAAAAGCAAAATGTTTCCGCATTTTGCTTTTTTTCACTGTAAAAAGTATCTAACAAATAAACAAAAAACTATGAGCATATACAAAGAACAACGGATTGGCGTTTTAGTTGATATTCAAAATCTTTATTATAGTGCCAAAGTGCTTTATCAGAAAAAAGTTAATTTTGATCAAGTTTTAAAATCTGCAGTAGGCGATCGCAAATTGATTCGGGCTATTGCTTATGGCATCAAAACTCTCGAAGGTCAAGAAGAAAAATTTTTTGAAGCTCTGGAAAAAGTTGGCTATGAAGTTAAAACAAAAGATTTGCAAATTTTTCCCGGTGGAGCCAAAAAAGGCGATTGGGATGTGGGAATTGCCGTTGATGCAATTAAAATGTCCAAAACACTTGATGCAATCGTTTTGGTTTCTGGAGACGGCGACTATATTCCACTTGTTAAATACATTCAATCAACCACTGGTTGTCGCGTAGAAGGCGCAGCTTTTATGGAATCAACCAGCAATAAACTAGTTGAAGAATTAGATAGCTTTATAAATTTAAGTGAAAATAAGAAAAAGTTTTTAATTTAATTTATGAAAAAAATATTCATTTCAATGTTATTATTGTTTCCCAACTTAACTTCAGCTTGTGGGGGAGGTGGATACGGAATTAAATCTCCATATTTTAATTGGACTATTTTAACAATTTCTCTTTTGCTTATAGGTCTAACTTTAAAAAAGTCAACTAAAAGCTGGCAAGCAAAAGCCTTGATTATATTTATTATTATTTTTGTCGCTTTTATTATTTACGCGCTTAACCTCGCCTCAAACTCAATGCTTTGTGGCTCTAGTTCTGATGAATTTTAATTTAATTTTTAAAAAATAAAAATATGCAACCAACAAAAACTCTTCCTGACATACAACTACAGCCACCGACAATACTTCCTGATGGCGGAAATATCTCTAATCATGATGCGCTTGCCATGCTGTCAGTCGCAGGAATCGTGATTGCTTGTATTTTGCTTTTTCTTTTGGTTTATTATATCTATATGTCAATCTGTCTTTCGAAGATTGCTAAAAAAACCAATACGGAAAATGCTTGGTTTGCTTGGATTCCTATTCTCGATATGCTTTTAGCTCTTCAAATTGCCCAAAAACCAACATGGTGGATCGTTTGGTTTTTCATTCCTCTCGCTAATGTCGTGGCTTATATTTTAGTTTGGATGGGAATTTCAAAAACGCTTGGCAAGCAAGAATGGCTAGGAATTCTTATGATTATTTCCCCGCTTAATCTTGTTATTCCTGGTTATTTGGCTTTTTCAAAAAACTTGCCAAAAACCCAAATCTAAGCTAGACTTGAATAGTTAATTATTTATAAAAGTCTTTCTTGAAGTGTGATAAACGCCGAAGTATGAAGATTTATGAATTAAGGTTTGCAAAAAATTGTGATTCCTAATTCGTAAATCATCGTCATACGCTTTATTATTTTTTTGGCGTGAACGCTTCAAATAAGACTTCAAAAAAAGCATGGAACAAAAAAAATGGTCACTCCCAATTGGAGGACGGATTTTGGAAATTGAAACCGGTCTTTTGGCTGGTCAGGCCAATGGTGCCGTAACAGTGCGTTATGGCGAAACAATCGTTCTCGCTACTGCCGTTATGAGCAAAAAGGCGTCTCGCATCAGTGGTTATTTTCCCTTGATGGTAGATTTTGAAGAACGCTACTACGCTGCAGGCAAAATTAAAGGCTCTCGTTTTATTAAACGAGAAGGTCGTCCATCTGACGACGCTGTGCTTTCAGGAAGAGCAGTTGATCGCACAGTGCGACCACTCTTTAATCACCGCATGCGAAACGATGTGCAAGTAATTGTAACCGTGCTTTCTTATGATGGCGTAAATGATCCTGATACACTAGCTATCGTCGCTGCATCAACCGCATTGGCTATTTCCAATATTCCTTGGAACGGACCAGTCGCTGCTGTTCGTGTGGGAAAAACTAATAATGAATTTGTTTTAAATCCTATTACGAATGAGGAATTGGCTGAAGGCGAGTTGGATCTTTTGATTTCTGGCAGTATTGATAAAATAAATATGATCGAAAGTGGTGCGATGGAAATTTCAGAAGAAGAAATGCTCCGTGCTTTTTCGTTTGGACAAGAAGCTATCAAACAAATTGTTAGTTTTATTTTAGAAATCCAAAAAGAAGTTGGTAAAACCAAAAGCATTCCAGCACTTGTGGCAGGATCGGCTGAATTTGAAACTAAAGTAAAAGAAATTTTGCTGGCTGAAAATCTTGCCGAAGCACTTTATGATAAAGATAAAAAAGTAATTGAAGAAAAATTAAGTGCGATTCAAGATAAAGTTAAAAAATATATTAAAGCAACTTTTCCAGAAGAGGCTGATAAATTAAAAGAAGTTGCTGAGATTGTTTTTGAAGAAGTGTCTGATGAAATCGTGCATAAAAATATTCTCGAAAAAGAATTGCGACCAGATTCGCGAAGACTAGATGAAATTCGTCATATTGAATGTCGCACAGGAATTTTGCCACGCACTCATGGCACGGGACTTTTCACTCGTGGAGAAACTCAAGCGCTCACGGTCACAACACTTGGTTCTCCTGGAGATCAACAAATTATTGACACAATGGAAGTTGATATGAAAAAACGCTATATTCATCATTATAATTTTCCACCATATTCTGTTGGTGAAGTTCGTCCAATGCGTGGACCAGGCCGACGCGAAGTTGGTCATGGCGCTCTGGCCGAAAAAGCTCTTGTACCAGTCTTACCATCAAAAGAAGATTTTCCCTACACTATTTTATTAGTTTCTGAAATTCTTTCTTCTAATGGTTCATCTTCTATGGCTTCCACTTGTGGATCAACATTATCACTGATGGATGCTGGCGTGCCAATCAAACGACCAGTTAGCGGAATTGCCATGGGAATTATTGTCGGAGAAAATAATAAATTTAAAATTCTCACCGATATTCAAGGTCTTGAAGATCATTATGGCGACATGGATTTTAAAGTAGCTGGAACAGAAAAAGGCATTACAGCAATGCAGATGGATGTGAAAGTTGATGGAGTTACATTGGAAATGCTTTCAGCTGTTCTCACACAATCTCACGGCAATCGCCTAGAAATTTTGAAAAAAATAACTGACACATTGCCAGCTCCACGAACCGAAATGTCCAAATATGCACCAAGAATTATCACGATGCAAATTAATCCAGAAAAAATTCGCAATGTCATTGGAACAGGTGGCAAAATTATCAATGAAATTATTGACAAAACTGGTGTGCAAATTGATATTGAAGATAGCGGTATGATTTTTATCACTTCTCCTGATGGAGAATCTGGTGAAAAAGCAAAGCAATGGATTGATAATTTAACCCATGAAGTTGCAGCCGGAGAACTTTTTGATGCGAAAATAACTCGCATCATGGCTTTCGGAGCATTTGCTGAAATTCTTCCAGGACAAGAAGGATTAATTCATATTTCTGAAATCGCTGATCGCAGAATTGAAAAAGTAGAAGATGTTTTAAGTGTTGGAGATGTCGTTCCAGTTAAAGTCAAAGAGGTTGATTCGCAAGGCAGAATAAACCTTTCCGCAAGACTTGTGAAACAACCGGAATAAAAATTAGTCAAATTTCAAATTATACTATATAATAGAAGTGGATATTTTCCACTTCTATTTTTTTAATTAAATAAAAATAAAAACATGTTTGGTCTCACAAAAAAACCTATTCAAAAACAAGAAGAAAACAAAAATAATATTCCTGGTCAAGTTCAACCAAAAAATTTCGTATTAGAAGACACTCCCATTCATACGATGCAAGATGACTTAGAAAAATTAAAAAATCCCAATGCTCAACAAAGCATAGAAAAACAAAAAAATACCCAATCAGATTTAAACCAACAGCAGAAAATAAATCCCGTTATGATTAGTGATGAGGATTCTTGGCATAAAAGAACACTACTTGAAGAAAAAGAAATAAAAAAACCAGAAGCTCCAAGGCCATTGAATACTTTCAACGCAAATATAGTACCTCAAAAAGAAAAAAGCAATCTTATTTCTGCTAAAATTGAAACAAAAACTGTAGAAAAACCAGAAAAAGTTATGCCGATAATCATTCCTGCTAGAAATATAGCTCCGCCATTACCAAAAAATGTCAACCCACCTCTGCCAAAAAATGTCGAACAACCTTTACCAAAAAATATTCTCCCAACAAAATCCAACAGACAATTTATTTTATTTTCCAGCCTTTCTTTTGTTTTATTGCTCGCTATATCAGCCACTGGTTTTTATTTTATAAAAAATAGACCCATTGCTATTCAAGAACCTATCGTAATAGCCGAACCAACACCACCAGTAGAAATACCCGTTATCATCGAGCCAGCACCAAAGCCAATTTTAACTTATTCCGAAACCACTCCCAACTATCTTCGCATAGAAGATGGAAATTTAATTGCCACTGACATAAAAGTTGCTATGGAAAAAGTTACCAAAGAAGGCTACACAAAACCAGTCGAATTTATTATAACTGATATTCAAAACAAACCGCTTACTTTCAAGGCTTTTTCAGGGCTATTTAAATTAAACTTTTCCACTGGAATCGCAAATTCATTGGGAGATAATTTTAGCTTTTATATTTATAATGACTCCACTGGTCCAAAAACTGGCTTAGCAATTGAATTGAAAAATAACTTAACTACTAATAAAACTCTTCTGCGAGAAGAAAAAACATTAGCCAAGCAAATCGAATCACTTTTTTTCACTTCTACCTACAAAGCCGACATGCTATTTTCCGATAATAAATACGGCGATGCAAAAATTCGCTTTCAAAATATAATCTCTCCTGACATGCTCTCGGTTGATTATGCTATCTATCAAAACAAGTTAATCATCGGGACAACAAAATTAACTATGTGGTCAATGATTGATCGACTAAATATGACAACAAAAAACACACAAACAGAAACAGCGCCAATCATAACCATGGATCCTGCTAATAATCCACTCGAATAAATAATAACGGCTTGTCAGAAAGAAAAAAAAGAGAATTACTTTAAAAAAGTTATAAAAAAAATAGAAAATAGCTAAAAAAAATTACAAAAAAAGCTATCAAATAAATCGCTATTCAAGCCAAAAAAATATTCTTGTTGACTCGAAACTTTTTTACTGCTATAATAAATATATTGAACATTAAAAACTTGCAAATCAGAACGGTAAAACAATTTTCAATCACAGTTAGTCATTCATCTGTGATTGAAAATTGTTTTACTGTTCAAGTGTTATCGCCAACGAGCGATAGCCGCTCTGATTTCTGATATCAGAGACCCCAAAATAAAAACAAAATTTTTTGTAAAAATATAAAAACAAAAAATAAAAAACGCTAGCATCGTCTAGCATTGTACCTTCACATTCAAAGGTGAAAATTCACCAGAGAATGGTAAAACAACATCTTCAACAATCAGACTGGAGATAAACTTGAGTCATACGCATAAAATACAGGCTTGTTATAACGACGATGTCTCTCACCCGACTAAATCGTTTCCGCATAACCTGTTAGTATATGACAAACACTGGGGCGTTCAGCCAAATTTATTTTTTTATTGGGCGTCGAACGCCCTGGTTTCCATACCTCAAAGGAATCAGGGAGAGAATTAGTATACATAAACACCAAAGAAAGGGTGTTTTTTTGTTTTTTAAAAAAAGTTTGCTATACTTCGCAAATGACACTAACCACAAAAAAAACATTGGGCAATTTAGGCGAAACTATTTCCGCTAATTACCTCAAACAAAAAGGCTACAAAATAATTGCCCTTAATTATGCCAACACAAGCGGTCAACGACTGGGAGAAATTGATATCATCGCTCGCGATTTGAAAAAATCTGAATTAGTTTTCGTGGAAGTCAAAGCCAGAACGATGCAAAAATTTAAAGACACAAATCCTGAAGAAAATGTTGACTACCGCAAGTTGCAAAAATTAAATAAGATCGCCTATTTCTATTTAAAACAAAACGATCTCACTGATCAAGCTTATCGCTTTGATATCATCGCACTTTGGATTAATCTTGAAACGAGACGAGCTAAGATTAAACATATTGAAGCACTTTAATTTTAAACATAGACAACAATCTGCTTTTTTGCTAAACTTAAAGCATAAGAGAATAATCAATTAAAATAACAACTATGGACAAAAAAATTCTCGTCGAACTCGAAGCTCTCTTAGCAAAAGAAAAAAACGATCTTGAAGAAAACCTAACTCGTATTGCACGACCAATCGATAAAGAAAAGGGCGACTATGAAACAGTTTTTGAAAATATTGGCACTGATCGTGAAGACAACACGACAGAAGTCGATCAATACACTGAAAATTTGCCAATAGAACTAACGCTAGAAAAAAAATTACAAGCAGTCATTCTTGCTTTGGATAAAATAGCCCAAGGCACTTATGGTTTTTGCGAAAACTGCCAAAAAGAAATTGACATTGAAAGATTGCGTGTCAATCCCAGCGCTAAAACTTGCATTAAATGCTAAAAATAAAAACCAAATGCTGTTTATCCAAAAAATCAGAAGAAATCTTGTTTTGCTTTTTACTGCTTTTTTTATAATCATTGCTGATCAAGTAACTAAATATTTTATCCGCTCTTCTGGCGGATTTTATATTTGTAATAAAGGAATGGCTTTTGGATTAACAGTGCCATTGTTATTTTTTTATTTTCTCTGGGCTAGTATTATTTTTTTATTATTATTTAAACTAATTGCAATAAAAAATATTTTTCAAAAATATGCCATTATCCTTATTTTAGCCGGCGCTTTTTCTAATTTACTGGATAGGCTATACTTTGGTTGTGTTATTGATTTTATTAATCTCAAGATCTGGCCAGTTTTTAATCTAGCAGATATTTCTATTTGCCTTGGTGCATTTTTTCTGATTATAAAATACAAACATTTGTCAAAATAAATTTTAATAAAATAAAACTATGTCATCAAAAGTTTTTTCTGCCGCCGTTATCGGATTAAAAAGTGCTATTGTTGAAGTAGAAGTCGATACGCTTTCCGCCGGAATGCATCATTTTAATATTGTCGGATTGCCTGACACTGCCATCAAGGAATCACAAGATCGTGTTAGCTCGGCCATAAAAAATAGTGGTCTCATTGCTCCGCATCGCTGTGGTAGAATCACCGTCAACCTCGCACCAGCCGATTTGCCAAAAGTTGGACCACTTTATGACCTGCCAATCGCACTGGGATTTTTATTAGCTACTAAGCAAACTATTTTTGATCACACAGATAAACTTTTCATTGGAGAACTTTCACTGGACGGCAGAATTCGACCAGTCAAAGGCGTTTTGCTTGTTGCATTACTTGCTAAAGAAAAAAATATTAAAACGCTTTTTGTTCCGCTAGAAAATGCCAAAGAAGCTTCCATCATCGAAGACATTGATATCATCGCTGTTTCCACACTCAAAGAATTATTAAATCATCTGGAAAATATAGCTTTAGTTACTTCTTTTCCTAAAACTGATTTAGAAAAACTTTTTCAAGAAGACGATCATCTTTTTGATATGAAAAATATCAAAGGACAAGAGCATGCCAAGCGAGCACTCGAAATTGCTTCTGCTGGAGCACATAATATTTTGCTGAATGGTCCACCTGGATCAGGCAAAACACTCCTCGCCAAAACAATGACTTCCATTTTGCCCAGACTTACAGTGCAAGAAGCCCTTGATGTAACAAAGATTTTTTCTGTCGCCGGTTATTTGCCCAAAGAAAATAGTTTAATTACAAAAAGACAGTTCCGTTCTCCTCATCACAGTGCTAGTGCTGCTTCCTTGGTTGGTGGCGGAACATTTCCCCGACCAGGCGAAATCAGTTTGGCGCATCGGGGCATCTTATTTCTAGATGAGTTTTCCGAATTTTCTCGTGCTGTTCTTGAAAATTTGCGACAACCATTGGAAAATGGCATCATCACTATTTCTCGTGCTCAAGGCACACTAGAATTTCCCGCCCGCTTCACATTAGTCGCAGCGATGAATCCTTGTCCTTGCGGTAATGCCACCGATCCGGAAAAAACTTGTTCCTGTAGTCCCGCAAATATTATTCGCTATCAAGCTAAAATTTCTGGACCAATTCTTGATCGCATCGATTTGCACATTGAAGTTCCTCGTTTGAAATTTGAAAAACTTTCCGAAGACAGCCAGCAAGAAAGTTCTGATAGTATTAGATTGCGAGTGGAAAAAGCCCGTAAAATTCAAAAGGCACGCTTTTCGGAATCAAAAATAATTGCTAACTCGGAAATGGAGAGCGAGCAAATCAAAAAATATTGTCAACTAGATTCTGCTGGAACAGAATTAATGAAGACGGCACTTTCTCGTTTTTTTCTCAGCGCCCGAGCCTATTTCCGCATCATTAAAGTTGCCAGAACTATCGCTGATCTTGAAGAAGCCGAAAATATATTGCCCATTCATATCGCCGAAGCGATTCAATATCGTTTTAAAAGTGAATAATTTTCTAGAAAATAAAAAGCTCTATGCGTTTTATTAAATTTTTTTTAAAGTTTCTTTTTTTAGTCTTGCTATTTTTAATTTTAAGTAAAGTTTTTTTTAATTCCCCAAAAAGAGAACTTTCTTTTGAAAATCAAGCAAAAACAATTGCACTGCTGGATAATAATCTTGAATTAAAGCTAGAAACTACTGCAAAAACTGTGGACAACTTATTGAAAGAGCAAAAAATCAATCTTTCCCAGCAAGATGAAATCATTCCGGACAAATCAAGTTTGCTTTTTTCAGGGATAAATATTAAAATTCGCCGAGCTGTCAAAATAAAAATACTGGTGGATGGAAAAAAGATTGAAAATTACACATTAGCCAACAAGTTATCCACAGTTCTGCAAGAAAATTCAGTCACACTTGGCCGATTAGACAAGATCACTCCAAGCTTAAATGGTCTCGTGGAAAATAATCTGGAAATCACAGTTACTCGTATTAATGTGGAAGAAAAAAGCATTCCAGCAGAAATTGAATTTAAAACTATCACAAAAACTGACAACAAGCTCGGCTGGCGTGAGAAAAAAACGGAAGTGGCAGGAGAAAAAGGCATTCGCGAAATAAAATATAAGATTACATATAAAGATGGAAAAGAAATTTCTCGTGTTGTGTTGGAAAAAAAAGTTACCAAAGAACCTTCGACTGAAATTATTATGCAAGGAACTTATGTCAAGACTGGCACTGCCAAAAAAGGTCAAGGCACTTGGTATGCTTTCAAGGGTGGCTTATTTGCTGCCAGTACTACAATCGCCCGAGGAAATTATGCCAGAGTAACAAATACTGCTAATGGAAAATCAGTTATAGTTCAAATTAATGATTATGGTCCACAAGGCAAAGGTCGCATTATCGATCTCGACAAAATTGCTTTTGCTAAAATTGCTTCACTTGGTGCGGGAGTAATTGGCGTTAAAGTTGAAGAAGTGCTAAATTAAAATACATAAAATCAAATCTATGCCCACGAAATTAGGTCAAAATTTTTTGAAAGATCCGCTTATTTTAGATAAGCTTATTCAAGCTACCAATTTAAGCTCGACTGATTTTGTGATCGAAGTTGGTCCCGGCGAAGGAGTGTTAACAGAACAACTAATAAAACACGCTAAAAAAGTTATTGCAATTGAAATTGATCAAGAGTTAGCAGTGAAATTAGCTTCCCGTCTACGCGGGAATAACAAGATAAAAATCATTAACGCTGATATTTTAAAAATTAATTTACCGGAATTGATTAGTGCAGAAACGGTAGAGACGAGGCATTGCCTCGTCTCTACAGATAATAAAATTAACCACCCATACAAAGTCATTGCCAATATTCCTTATTATATTACTTCGCCAATCATTCGTTTGTTTTTGGAAACAAAATATCCACCCACAGAAATGTTTTTGATGGTGCAAAAAGAAGTGGCTGAGCGAATTTGTGCTAAGGCGGGAAAATTAAGCATCCTTGCACTTTCCGTGCAATATTATGCAACCGCTGAATTACTTTTTTTAGTTCCTCGCACCGCTTTTGCACCTGTTCCTGCTGTGGACAGCGCCATTATTCACATAACATTAAATACAAACCGCGAAGAACAAGAAGTTACGAAAAAATTTTTCAAACTTATTAAGGCCGGATTTTCTGCTAAAAGAAAAACGCTTATCAATAATCTTTCTAATAGCTTAAAACTAGAAAAAACTATTGTTGAACAAAAATTAAAGCAAATAAATATCTCCGCCAAACAAAGAGCCCAAGAATTAACACTTGAAGACTGGAAAAAAATAGCAGAATTATTATAATAATTCTTACTGCTAGAAAAAAATAATTTTTACTGCTAGAAAACCATAAATTGCAACAACGGGCAAAATCCACCAAAAAACTTTTCTCGGGTGGATTTTCTTATTAAGCATAATTAAAAAAGAGCTACTACCAAACAAAATCGCCCACCAAAAAAGTCGAAATTCGTTCAGAAAAAAAACACTTAACATAAACGAAACAAAAAAACCCACGGCAATAATTAGGCGACCTTTTTCCTCGCCAAAAATAACTGGAATCGTTCTGACACCATCATTTTTATCACCTTCAATATCTTTAAAATCTTTAATTGGCAGAGAAATCGTATAAGCAATCAACAATAGAAAAATAATTCGCCAAGAAAGTCGCTCAATAGTTTGACCAGGCGAGAAAAAAATAAAACCCGAGAAAAAGACGGTGAGCAAGGTCAAGGCGCTGAGCAAAGAGGCGAGTGGCGTAAATCTTTTTAGGCGAAATGGCTCGGCTGAATAAAACCAAGCGAGAATTTGATACACAAAAAGTAAAATTCCAAATTTATATTGCACTAAAAGCCCGCCAATGATTGACAAAAAAAACAATAACGCTCCCAATTGAGCATATTGATTAAAAGTAAAAATTTCTTTCTGCAATGGCCTTTCCGGATTGGACAAAAGATCAACGCGATAATCGAAAATATCATTCACAATCACCGAGGCTTCCCAAGCTAAAAAAACACTGATTAAAATAACCAAAACCGCCAGCACAGAAAATAAATTCAAACTAAAATTTTCTGGATAGACCACAAAACCAATCCCTAAGCCTAGAAACAACAGTCCACTGTGAAAGATAACCTGTGGATAACGCAGATTATACACAACCGCCCAAAACATTTTCGGTTTTGATTTCCAAAAAAAATAACTTAACACCGCAATACTTAATGGAAAATAAATCAAATTCAAATTATACGCCAAGGCATAGATCGGATCGGCCAACTCGATAGCAAAAAATCTTGCTTGTGCAAAAAATTGGATAATTTCAAATGAATATAGCGCAGAACCATTTTTTTCTGAAAATAATCGTGCAACATAATAAAACAATGACGGAAAGGCAGCCATCAAAAATAAAGCTGAATATGTTCCAATGGCTGTCAAAATTGTCTTAGAAATTTTTTTAGTTTTCAAAAATACCACACTCGCTATCGCCAAGATTCCCAGAATAAAAGTAATTTTTGTGCCAAAATAAATAATTCCGGGAGGAAGATGACCAAAAATAGTGCCGTATTGCCAAAGTAAATCACTCGGCGAACTGATTAAATAAAAACTCCAAAAAACTTCTTTGCCCGTTTTAATTAAATCAAAAATTGGTGGAAAGATAATTGCCAACGATGCAAGGAGCATTAAATAAGCTAAATCAAAAGGCGTTTTTCTGAGTATTTTACTTGCCACAAGCCAAACCAGAGAAAAAGCCAAGAAAAAAAACAGTAAATTATGCACATCCATAATCAAATCAAACAAAGGCGTGCTGGATTTGGCAATAAATTTATCCAAATATAATCGCAACACAATAATGCCAAAAAAATTCACAAACCAAAAAATTGGCTCGATTTTTTTCCCCATAATCTCCTCGCTAAATTGGCGTAATTTTTGCATAACTTAATTATACCCAAATGCCCAAAAAAATAAAGCACTCAGCTCTTCACAACTTAACACTTAGTGTGCTATAATTTTTGTATATGAAAATAAAAAATATCAACTTTGCTTTTTTCATTCTTTCGAGCTTGATTCTTTCCAGTTTTGCTTTTTATGTTGGCGCTGAAAATACAACAACAAAAAGTATTTTTCTTGATAGTGATCAAGATGGTTTGTCTGATGAAGAAGAAAAAATTTATGGCACCAATCCGGCCAATCCCGATACTGATGGCGATGGCTATTCTGATGGAACGGAAGTTCGTAGTGGTTACGACCCCCTAAAAAAAGCACCAGGCGACAAACTTATTCAGACGCCAGCATCAAACGCAATTTCCGCACCAGTAAATGCAGAAAATATTAGTGATGTGCTTGGCGATTCTTCAGAAAAAAATCTCACTGAAGATGTTGCTCAAAAATTAGCCGAACTGACCGACAAATCCAATGCTGACGGAAAACCAATTTCACTAGACGATTTGCAAGCAACCATCGATCAAGCTATGTCTCCCAGTATAATTTCTGAAAGTGATCTGCCTGAGATTGACGAATCAGCCATAAAAATAAAAAAACAAAATTATAGCAAGCTCAGCGAAGAAAAAGCCAAAGCCAAAAAGAAAGAAGATTTCTTGGATTATATTGCCGCCGTAACTTATATTTTCACCAGCAATTCGCCAAAACCAATCACCTCAATCACAGATGCATCTGGCATGCTTTCCAACATCACTTCCATAATCACAACGGCCATCACAACACAAAGTGCTTCTGGATTAAAAGATCTTGTCGCTAGTCAAAAAAAGATCGTTGAACAATTAATGGCGGTGGAAGTGCCAGAAGATTTTCTAGCAATTCACAAAAAGGCCTTGCGCTTTGCACTCTATACTGCAAATATTGGCACACTTTTTCAATCTAAAGGTGATGATCCGATGGGCGACATTGCTAATCTTTCCAAATTGCAAGGCTTCATTACTATTTTTAGTGATTTTGCCACCGAAGCCCAAAGTAAAATAGCCGAATATGGTTTAACTTATGACGAAACAGTCCAAAATAAATTAAAAAGTTATGGCATCAACGCACCAAAAGATTTAAGCGAACTAGAAGCACTGCAAACAACCAACACAACAGCAACAACGACAACAGAAACAACAACCCCATAGCAAAACACAAAATTTCATGCAAAAAAACCCACTAAAACAAAAAGTTTATTTTTCCCAAAAAATTATTTCTGGTTTTTTTATTTTTTTATTAATCTTATTTTCTTTTTCCTGTCCTAAAAAAGCTCAAGCCTGGGATGCAATGGCTGCTTCTGTCTATGAAACAGTCGTAGCAGAAATTTCCTATTCAATCAAGGGCATGATGATGGGATCATTGAAACAAGCCGCCATCAAAATGCTTTCCAAACAAATGGATCGTTTTATTTCCGGTGTCGGTGGCAATGGCGCCAGATTTATTACCAACTGGGAAGATTATTTGGTCAATAATCCTAAAAGAAATGCCACAAACTATGCCAACGACTATATTAGTCGCCTTACTTCTGGCAGAGGTAGTGTTAATTATAAAAAAGCCTCTAATTCTGTCCTCGGCGCCAGCACCATTGCCGGTGAAGGTTTTGGCAGAGGCGCTGTCTTGGGCGATGATGCAGCTGACATTACCAGTAGCAGTCTCTCTGAAAATATTCAAACATTGGGAGAAAATATAACTGAACCAAAAGAATGGCGATTAAGTTACGACGGAGATCCAGCTGAAATGTTTCAAAGTGATTCGCTTGCCAATATGAATCTCTACTTAATGGGTGATGGCAATGGAGGCAATACAATCTGGGATGCCGATTCAGCTATCAGAGCAGAATACAACACAGCTCTTGCCAAGGAAAAAGCCACAGCCACAGCTGAAGGTATTGCTGGTGGAGGATTTCTTAGTGAAAAAATCGACGGCATGATCGCAAAGCCTGGTATATTATATAAAGAAATGGAAGCAAATATGGAGAATCTACCAAACCTAGCCATTTCCAGTGCCACAAGTATTGGCGAATTAGTGGCTGCCACTGTTTCCAAGGCCATTGCCGGAGCCGTGAACAAAACAATTTCTGGTGTAGAAAATAAAATCAACAAAGAAGTTAATAAAGTAACAGACAAAGCCGTTAATCAAGTCAACAAAAAAGTCAACGCTTATGGCCCAGGTGCATTATATAAAAAATAATTATGTTTTTTTTCTCAAAGCTAAAACAAAAAAAGGTTAATACTTTTTTTCAAAAAAACAAACAAACAATTTTGTTAGCGATTTTTTTTGTTGCGTTTATTTTGCCGTTTATAAGTTCCACCAAGATAATTTCTGCTAATGTTTTTTCTGGAGACAATTCATCTGCAGAACTCGGATCAACAGCCCCTGAGCAAATAAAAACAAATACGGAGATTGCTGGTGATTCGTCAGTAACATGGGGAGAAAAATATATTATCATTCCAATTCTCAAGCTGGCACTAAAATTCACGGGCTTTCTTCTTTCACTAGCTGAAACAATATTTCAATGGATTGTCAATCCAACTAATATGAAGGCGGTGATTGACAATAAAATTATCTATCAAATATGGCGCACCGTTCGCGATGTTTTTAATGTCGCTTTTATTATGGTGCTTTTGTTTTCCGCCTTTGCTACAATTTTTCAATCCGCTGCCAACTTTAATTACAAAAAAGTTTTACTCAATCTTGTCATCATGGCACTGCTTGTCAATTTCAGCTATCCCATTGCCCGTTTTATTATTGATGCATCAAATATGATGATGTATGGCTTCCTCGGAAAAATCGGCGGATCAAATTCTTTTATGACAATTATTGATGCGAGCGGTCTTGATCAAATTTTTGCACCTACCACCGAAAATACGGATACTCTTTTTCTTTTGTCTGTAGTTATTTTTACTTTTATTTTCGCTATCACACTACTCATCATTGCTGTTCTCTTGGTTATCCGAACAATCACGCTTGCTGTTTATGTTATTTTTTCCCCAATTGCTTTTGTAGGATCAATTCTACCCGGCACAGCATTAGCTGAAGCTGGAAGCAAATGGTGGAAAGATTTTATGCAACAATGTTTCGCCGGGCCGATTATGGTTTTTATGCTTTATGTTGCCACGCAAATGATTATAGCCATTTCTGATTCCGGCGGAAGTATGAAAAAAATAGCTGGACTACAAACCGTTGCTGGTCAAGGTGGTTTCGGAGATACGCTTGGAAAATTTATTGCCTCCGCTTCTTTTTTCGCAATCCCAATCATCATTCTTTGGCTCGGCATCATCAAAGCACAAGAGTCGGGAATTCATGGGGCGAAAGCGGTGGTGGGTGCGGGGACGAAGTTGATGAAGAATGTTGGTATGAAAGTGAGTGGTGGACAATTTATCAAAGACACTCACAAAGCTTATAGCTCAAGAAGAGCCAAAGCCAAAGAAGATTCTTGGGCAAATAAACTTGGCGGAAATTTGGGAAGTCAACAAGATCGCTTGCGAGGAAAAATTATTGGTGGGACAGATGCGAGATTGCGGTATGAATCTGATCAAGCAGCAAAAATGAAAAAGGCAGGAGAGCAAAATGCTGTCGCAACAGCAGAAGATTTAGACTTGGAGCTATTGGCTACATCAGGAAATAAATTTGAAAGAGCAGCTGCTACAATAGAACTCGCAGCAAGAGGCTTAGCAACAGGAGCACAATTGAATAATGTGCGTCAACAATTTGGCAATGACAGTCAAGTAACTAGGCAATTAGAAAGCAAAATGAAGGCCTCTGCCCCTGAAGCTGTTTTCACGCACAATGGCGTTCTTGATGAAGCAGGATTAACGCGCTACATGCAAAGCGACAATTTTAATCCTGATAAATTAGGTGCTGATGCACTTAGAAACGATAGGGTAATGGATATTGGACTTAGAACTGGAGCTCTTAGTAACGATGACTTGGAAAAAGCAAGGAAGAAAGGCCCTGCTTATACAAGAGCGATCGCCGCTTCTCTTGACAACGCAGCCAGCGCTCCTGACCTACAAAATATCTCGGGAATCAATGCATTGAGAAATTTAGAAACAAAAGGAAGTGCTGCATGGCTAGCTCTTGATGATCAGCTTCAAACAGCCACAAGAGTTCAAACAGCACATTTTGCTCAAACCGGAACATTTCATGCTGGTATTTCCTCTAATAGCGCAAATGATGTTGCCACGAGGGCTTATCTCATGCAAAGATTTAATGGTGATACAGCAAAAAGAATGGATACAACCACAACCAACAATGCAGGTCTAATGGCTGAGTTCGCCAACAATCTAGATCCTAGTAAAATAAAAGATATTATTAATGCCAACGATGGAGTAGCTCAATCTGCATTATTTACTGCCATAAGAACTAACGCCACTGCATTAGCTAATCCTAATGCTGGAACAAGAGGGGCAAAAAATCTTGCAAGAGCGAACGGGGATCCAGACCTACGCCATAGGACCTAATTATTTTTTTCACATCTACAATGAATAATTATTTAGAGAAAAAAAGTAAACTGCCGAAAATATTACAAGATTTTCTTTCATCAGATATCCCGTATTTTGAAGTTGAAAAAGTTTGTTTTATGTATGGGCTAGAAGAAAATTTTGTTGCTTTTTTGTCTAGTCCAATCGCCCTTATTTTCATCGACGAAATAAAACTAAAAGATTATCCAGCAATAATCGCCAAAGACTTGAAACAAGCCGAGCAAATTATTTTTGGTATTTCGTATGAAATAAACAATCGAATTTATGCTCGTTTTCCCGATTTTTTCAAAGATGCACAAGGCTTGCTCGAAGAATGGTCAAAGAAAAAATCAGCTCCGTTACTTTCTGAAGATGAAGCGTGGAAAAAAGTTCTAGAATTAGAACCATGGATCATGGAAGAAGAAAAAGAAAAAGCACAAGAACGAAGAAAAGAAGAAGAAACATTAAAAAAACAACAAGCTCAACTCGAAAAACTCCCCATCTCAATCGCTATCGAAAAATATGCGGCGCTTGGTGAACAGTTGATCACTTCGGCACACATTAAATTGAAAATTTTTCCTGAACCAGTGCGACCATCGATTAAAAATTGGCTTTCTGATTACACTTTTACTGTTGGCATCAGCAACCACGATCCAATCGTGCGAGGAAATTATCTTTTCAAAAATGAAAACACTCGCACACTTTCAGAAACTGATCGTGAAAAATTAACTATTATTATTGATTCTCTTGAAAATAATATTCCGCTCACAGTGAATACTGTCACCAAACAAGTCCTTTTTAGTTTGCCAGAAAAAAAAGTTATTGCTCAACCACAAGCACTAAAAAGACCGCCATTTAGACCTAATTTTCGCAATAATGAACTGGAACCAGCCGAAATCCGACGCGGTCAAGAAAATTATTATCCCACCCAAAAAGTTTCTCAACCACAACAAAAATTTCAATCTGATGAAGATCGCATCAGTGCCTGGAGAAGAGACTTGCCCCAAAAAGAAATACTGGAAAATAAAAATATAGCTGAAAACAAAATTGAAAACACCACCAGCAACATTCATTTTTCTTCACCGCAAACATTATCCACTGAAAAACCACCGGAAATTCCGCAAACAATCCAACCAATTCAAAAAAATTATCCCTCCCGCTTGCCAGTTGCTCGCATAAATTATTCTGCTCCGAGACAAGTTCCCAAAAATGTGTTAGACTTAAGAGAGGAATAAAAAAATATTTTTTAAATAAAGCTTATGATCTTCAGCGTTCCCCAATTTATTGATATTGAAGATAAAATTGTCGGACCACTCACCGCCAAACAACTCGGCTGGCTCGCAGCCGGAGCCGTTATTTTATTATTCTGCTATGGACTTTTTGATCAATCCGCTTTTGTTATTTCCGCTATCATTGTTGGTTTAATTTTTGGCTCACTGGCTTTTTATCGACCATACAATCAACCACTGATTAAATTTATTATTTCATCTGTTATGTTTGCCACTCGACCAAAAAGATATCTTTGGCATCGCACACCAGAAAAAATTCAACGAGATGCCGTCAAACAAGTTTCAATACCTGTAATTGAAAAAAAGCGATTTGATTCACAACGAGTCGCTGATGTTTCCAAATTATTAGACACAAGACTAAAATAAAACTATGGAAAAACTTTATTCACAAAAACTCGCCAAACAAGCAGCCGCTTCACCAACACAACAATATTTGGATGTCGCGGAAGTCAAAGAAGATGTAATTGTTCTCAAAAATGGATCGCTACGGGCGGTGCTGGAAGTTTCTGCTATCAATTTTGAATTGAAAGCGACTGACGAACAAGAAGCCATCATTAGTCAATATCAAAATTTTCTCAACTCGGTTGATTTTCCCCTGCAAATCCTCATCAGCTCACGAAAATTAAATATTGATTCTTATGTGGAGTTTTTAACCGAAAAAGAAAAACAACAAAAAACCGAATTGATGCGTTTGCAAATTTCTGAATATAAAAATTTTATCACTCAATTGGTTTCTATGTCTGACATTATGGACAAAACTTTTTATTTAGTTGTGCCATTTGCTCCAATTGAAAATCAAGAAAAAAGTTTTTTCAGTAATTTTTCCAGCATGCTCAATCCCAAGAGAAATATTCTAGAAAAAAGAGAAAATTTTGAAACCTACAAGAGCCAAATTTTTCAAAGAGTTGATCATCTCACGGCCGGACTTTCTGGCATTGGAGTTCGCATCGCCCCACTCAAAACACCAGAATTGATTGAATTATTATTCAATGCCTATAACCCAACAGTCTTTGATACTAAGGGCTATATCGACACAGAAAAAATGGAACTAAAATAAATTTAAAAAAAATAAGCTTAAAAATATGCTCAACCCTTTCGCCAAAAAAGATGCGACTGATATCGCTTCGGAAAAAAAAATTGCTCCTCCGCAAGATAGCGTTTTGGAATCAGAAAAATATTATCAAGAAGGCCTTGCCAGACTCAATGATATTATTGCTCCCGCTGCCATTCAAATTATGCCAAAATCCATTCGCATCGGGGAAACAATCGCCCAAACAATTTTTATTATTGCTTATCCGAGATATTTGCACAGCAATTGGTTTTCTCCAATCATCAATATTGATATGCCAATTGATATTTCTATGTTTATCCATCCAGTGGATACTTATGATATCTTGAAAACGCTCAAAAAAAGTGCTACGCAAGTTGAATCGCAAATCCAAATCGAACAAAGCAAAGGTTTAATTCGTGATCCTTCTTTGGAAACTGCCCAACAAGATATTGATGAACTGCGAGATAAGTTGCAACAAGGCACAGAAAAATTCTTTCGTTTTTCACTTTATATCACCGCTTATGGCGACAGTGAACAGGCCGTAACGAAAAGCATCAAAAGCATCGAAGCCATTCTTGAAGCTCAATTGATCTATGTCAAACCAGCCGTTTTTAAATCCGAACAAGGTTTTAATTCTTGTTTGCCTCTCGCTAATGACGAATTAGATGTGGGAATGAATATGAATAGTTCTCCACTTTCCACAACCTTTCCGTTTGTTTCATCGACGCTTTCATCTAACACGGGAATTTTATATGGCGTCAATCGCCACAATAATAGTTTGATTATTTTTGATCGTTTTCAAATGGAAAATGCCAACATGGTTGTTTTTGCTAAATCTGGTGCTGGAAAAAGTTATACTGTCAAGCTGGAAGTTTTGCGTTCAATTATGATCGGCACTGATGTGATTATTATTGATCCGGAAAATGAATATAAACATCTTTGCGAGACGATCGAAGGCACTTTTATTAAAATTTCACTCAATTCCAACAGCCATCTCAATCCTTTTGATCTTCCTCGCGTTGGTGAAGATGACGATCCGGAAGATATATTGCGTAATAATATTGCCAATCTTTTGGGACTTTTGCATATTATGCTCGGATCAATTACACCAGAAGAAGATTCTGTTTTGGATCGGGCTATTCATGAAACATACAGCATCAAAGACATAACAGCCGAAGCCGATTTCAACACACTGGGAAAAGATGCTTTTCCCACAATGTCTGATCTCTATCAAGTTTTGCGTAGTCTGGACGGCGGAGAAGTTTTAGCAGTTCGTTTGGAAAAATATACGGAAGGAATTTTTGCTGGCTTTCTCAATCACGCCACAAACATTAAAGTTGATAACCAGCTCGTTGTTTTTAATATCCGCGATATGGAAGAAGAATTGCGTCCAGTGGCGATGTATATTATCCTACAATTTGTTTGGAATGAAATGCGCACTAATGTAAAAAAACGCATTGTTCTGGTTGATGAAGCTTGGGTTATGATGAAATATGAAGACGCCGCTTCATTTTTGTTTGGTCTTGCTAAGCGTTGTCGCAAATATTTCACTGGCCTCACAACTATTACGCAAGATGTTAATGACTTTTTGTCTTCTCGTTATGGCAAAGCAATTGTGACCAATTCTTCTTTGCAATTATTATTAAAACAATCTCCAGCCGGTATTGATGTTATTTCCGATACTTTCTATTTGACTGATCAAGAGAAATTTTTGCTCCTAGAAAGTAATGTTGGCGAAGGTATTTTTTTCGCTGGCACAAATCATGTTGCGATTAAAGTTGTGGCGTCCTATTCTGAAGATCAAATCATCACCACCGATCCATCACAACTTTTGGATATTGAAAAAGCCAAAAAAGAATTTAGCGAAGAAGAGCAAGCTTAAAATTAAACCTTATGTCTCAAGAAGAAGACGACCATAAAAAAAATCTAGAACAAGAACGATCTACGCCACAAGCCGAACAACCAGAACAAAAAGACGCAGAGAAACAAGATCAGAACAAAACCGCTGATGAAGACAATAAACCCAAAAAAAGTTTGAAGTCAATGGCCAAAAATGCCAAAAAAATAGCTAAAGATGTTTCGTCAGCAGTCTCTCTGATCAGCTTTATTCAAGTTATCGATATATTTTTTCTGTTGACTATTATATTGTCCGGACTTAAAGATATTTTTGATGCTGGTTTTATTGGAACACTCTTGACGCCTTTTCTATTCATTATGACCATTATGGCAATGCTCGTTTCGGGAGTGAAAAAATTTTTTGGGAAAAAAAAACTCATCACCCTTTTTCTTGGCAACCTGCTTGAGATGATTCCTATTTTGAATTTCTTGCCACTGGAAACCGTTACAACTTTTTTGATTTATGTTTTTATTTTACAAGAAAGAAAAGAAACCCAATCAGAACAAGCCGAGGAGCAAGAAGAAGAAAATTAAAAAAACCACATGTATCAACCAATCTACCCACAAAAAAAACAAAAACTTTCTTGGCTTGACCGAGAATTTTTGGTTAGTCTTGGCGTGATTGCCCTTTGCCTTTTTTTTAGTCTTGTTTTTCCCACCCAAAATTCCGCCCAAAAAATAACGGCTAATTTATTTTTTCTTATTCTTCTGCCAGTGGCTTACACAAAAATCATTCTCCAAAAAAAGCTGGCTGATTTTGGCTGGAATCTAAAAAATAAATCAATTGGCTTGATCTGGGGAATAGGCACTTTTTTCTTCACTCTTTTGCTTTTTTATTTAATGCTTAATTATACAGATTTCAATACTGTTTATGTTTTGCCAAATTATATCAAAAACAATTTCTGGTTATTTTTAGTTTATGAATTATTTATTGTCAATTTAAGTATTTTTATTTTTAGTTATTTTTTTCAAGGTTTTATTCTTTCACTTTTTCAAAAAAAAATAGCTTCTTTGGCAATTTCCGCTCAAACAAGCTTATTTCTTGCTACACTTTTTCTCACAAATGCTTTTTCTTGGCAATCCGCTCCCTTCATTTTGCTTTCCGTCACAGCCGGATTTCTCGCCTACAAAACAAAATCATTTTTCTATTCGTATTTTATGAGTATTTTTGCTATAATAATTTTGGATAGTTATATTATTTATCTTACGCGATGAAAATTAAAAAAAAATTAAAAAAAATAATCATCACCTGCTTGGTTATTTTAAATATTTTCTCACTTACAGCCTTACCTGCCTATGCTGCTCTTTTTTCACTAGCAAATCCTACCGAAGTAACAGATTCAGTTATGAGCGATCTGGGTGTTGATAAAAATGAGTTAAAAAACACCATGAAAACCATTAATGTTGCGAGGAGAAAAATAAATCCTCCAATGGTTTCACTCACCTTCGATCCTGCTGATCCCGTCCCGGGAGAAAAAGTCACCGTCACTGCCATGCCAACCTATTTCATCAACACCACTGAAAATCTTTATTTTACTTGGTATATTAAAGGTGCCGCTTGCCCTGAGGACAAAGCGAAATGTGATTCAGATGGTAATGGCAAAGTTGATATCGAAGATTATAAAGTTAGAGCCGCCCGCATTCTCGCTAATGATGATTTTGTTTGGCAACCGCCAGCAGATGTGTATAAAGCAGATACTGATGATGATGGTTATAAAGCAGTTTTTGGTGGTGATGATCAACGAGGAAAACCAGAGCACTGTTTTGTGCACAATGTTAAAACTGGTGATGACTATGAACTAAAAGAGTGCAAGCATCTTTTTCCTAATGCACCCGGAGATACAACTGGCGGATCGAATGGTAAATTTAGTCTTAGTGAAGAACAGTTTTGGCATACTAATCCCAATAACAAAGATACTGCCAGCACTGGAAATACTGACGAAGCTAATGTTGCCGGACTCGGTGCAAACACAATCACTTTTCCTTTTACGGCTGGAGATCAAGTTGGTGTTGTTGTGGAAGGTGCCGCCATTCAACCAACCCAAGAGCCAGATTCATCATACAGAACAATGTGGGCATTTAGCAAAAATACTTGCGAACCAAAGGACATGGATCCTTCTACTGGTTATCCAAAAATAATTGGTCCAACAACACAAGTTTTTCTAAACACGCACACAGACGGAACACCACCAACCCAACACTCAGAAACAAACTATACTTCCACTGTTACAACTACTACCACGCAAAAAACCCTTCCTGACACAAAAATCAATGACAATATTATGCTCCGAACAATGACCATCACTAAAACCGTTGTGTCCTACACTAACCCGGCCACGCTCATAACCACCATCATTCCACCAGATTTATTCAATTATACTTCAACCTGCCCAACAAGCACATATACTCAGGGCGGAACAATAAATGAAGACGGTGCCACATATACCTGCACAGGCTCCGATACTAATATAACAATCAGATCAACAGGCATGGATGATAATGATTTAAATGCTTGCCTTGAAAGCAATCTTGTTTCTCCTTCCGAAGGTGGTGGCACAACTGAAAAACTAGATGTCTCACTGAAATATTTGCCAGAAAATCCCATCAATGATACAAGCGACAGCAAAAACGGTGATGAAGTAACTTTCACCTCGTCGACAACTAATCCCACCAATGAAAATGCCCTTAATTATACTTGGGAAATTTTTGCTGGCGAAGATCCAGCTGATCCAGACAATTGGATAGCACTTAAAGAAATACCAAAAGATATTAGCGCCACGCAAATGTCCGGACTAGGCGTAACTACGCTTAAATTTAATCTTAATTTTAAGGATGATGATTTTGAAGATATCACAACTACAGACAAACTGCCAAAATATCTTAAAATAAAAGTAACCGCCAAGGAAACACTTTCGGAAGGTGGTGAACGAGAAGGACATGCCGATGTAACACTGTCAATATCTTCTTCCACGGAAACACTCAGGGTTTATACAGCCACAGCAGTATATAAAACGAAAGATCCGAATGAACCAGAAATTATTTACCTAGCACCAAAACCATCAGCCGAAAGCACCTACGATGGCGAACTAGCGGGAGAAAGATGCCTCACTACACTTCCAACGAAAGACGCTGACGGAAAAATTACTTTAACATTTCCACAAGCAGCTGTTTGCGAAGTCGCAAAAGATGAAATGATTGGAGTAGTTTTTGATAATACTGGCACAGAAAAATACACTGAGTTTCTTTGGACGCTCGATGGCGCTACTCAAGTTTGCCCAGATCAACAATTCGAAAAATGCATTGATGATGGCACTACTACTACTGACAACATTGGAAAATCCACAAACCGCACTTATTTTCCAATTCTCAAAGGTATCGGCGACAAATATACGATCGGGTTGTCCGCACTCAATAAAGAAACCGGCAAAAGAATTGAATTAACAAAAGTTTTTCAGATTACCGTTCCTGAAGTAAAAATTGTGCCAAAATATGATAGCACAAAAGCCACGGACACTGACAATAAAGATGCTTCCGGCAATCAAACTTGCAGGGGCATTAAACTAGGCGACTACCAGGATTTTGATAACAAATACTATGAAGATCGCAGTGAAATAAAATTTCAAGCCTTAGTGGGCTATGATATCGTTCTAACTCCAGATTTTTCAGGAACAGCGGCAAAAAAAGAATTTACTAATGGTGATAATAATGATGGTGATGCCGACAAGGAAGATGGGCTATCTACTTGTCCCTATCAATGGAATATTGACGGCGTAATCATTAATGCCGACAATGCCACAACTTATGGCTATAAAATCGACACACAAAATTATGGAAAATTAACCCTTCCGCCCAAAGAAAGTGGCGAAAAATATCTTATTTCTTTTGCCACTATCTATAAAGCAGAAAATCCCATAAGAAAACAACTTAACAAATATTGGAATATCAGTTATAATGAATTCTATGAGAAGAAGCTGACACACAATATTGAAATTGAAATGACGGATATTGCTCCACTAGCTCAAAAAGAAACTTCTTCCAAGAAAATTTTTGCCACTGTTTCTTCCGGCATTCCCAACTATATCGCTTTTCTTTTCCGCATTGTTCTTTCCGGCTTCGCCATTATTCTTGCCATAAAAATTATTTTTTTTATTTTACCCAAAACAAACACCAATGAATTTTAAACTAAAACAAAAAATCGCAACCATCGCACTTTTCTTTGTGTTGCTTTTTAGTCCTCTTTTAGTATTAGCAGTGGATGCTTATAAGTATTCCCCAATGGAAGAAATTCCTGGATTTGGTCGGCCGGATTCCTATGAGTTATATATTTTAACAATTTATAAATTTGGTTTGTGGACAGTTGGCATCTCGGCGATGTTGATGATTTCTGTTGGTGCTTTTATGTATATTACCAGTGCCGGAAATACCAGTGCCACAGGAAAAGCTAAAGGAATTATTTTTGATGCTATTGCTGGCTTAATCCTTGCACTCACTTCGTATGTGCTTCTTTATACTATCAATCCTGAATTGGTTAATATTGTAGGTATTTCGTTGCCACAAAGCAGTAGTGGTGGAAGCACCGGTGGAAGTAGTGGGAGCGGGAGTGGCAGTGGCAGCACTAGCGGAACAGGAAAATGCGAACCAGCCGCTTCCGGACCATGCTCTATTGAAAATCTTAGAAAAACTTGCTTTGGTGACAATGCTGCAATGGCTTCGGCGATTTGTATGGGAGAAAGCTCTGGAAAAGAAAGCAAGCAAAGTGGAGACAAATGTCAACCTGATAATTTTCCTGTTTCTCTTGGTTTATTTCAAATAAATCTTTCTGCTCATAATCTTAGTGGCAGTTCCTGTCCAACAACAACCTGTGCCACTTCTGCCGCAGCACCAATGTATACTGGCGGTAAGAATGCTAATCATAATTGTACTCAAAAATCAAATTATGCAAGTTGCGTAACCGCTGCCACAACCGCTGCTTGCAATATTCAAACAGCCTGTAAGCTTTCTAATAATGGAGCAAAATGGGGGCCATGGGGAGCAAATAGTAAGTGCGGATTTCCCAAATAATCATTTTTTTTTAAAAAAACAATATGCACACAAAAACAGCTAAAATTTTGTTTATCTCGTTTGGCGGATTATTATTAATTTTAATTTTTTATTTTATTTTTTCAAAAAATAGCAACCAGCTAACCATCAAAACACCAACAGGAAAAGTTTCTATTATCAATCCCGCCACGCTTCCAAATAAAAAACCGCTTTCATTGAGTGGTGTCAATTTTAAAGAAAATGCTAATTACTCCATTGATTACTATCCGCAAGATCAGGGATTTATTATTGCTATACTTAATACTGATATTCAATTAGCCAGAGACATGGCAGAAAAAGATTTATTAACCACCTTAAATATAAGCCAAGCAGATGCCTGTAAATTAAAAGTTTCTCTGGGTGTGCCATTTGATGTGAATGAAAATGCCTCCGGAATAAATTATCGTCTCAGTTTTTGTCCCAACGGAAAAACTTTTCCAAAATAGTTAAAAAACCTAAAAAAAATATTATGTTTAAAAAAATTAGCCTCAATAAATTTGTCTTTTTATTTTTTAGTATTTTTATTTTTCTCTTTGCTCTGCCAAGAATTGCAAGTGCTGGTATTGTTTCTTGTGGAATTACTACTACCGATCCCTGCACACTTTGTCATTTAATTGTTGGTATTCAGAGCATCCTCGATTGGGCAATGAATACTTTATTAATTCCTCTTTCTATTACTGCAATCTCCATTGCAGGTATAATTTATATTGTTTCTTCCGGTAACCCAACACTCACCAAACAAGCCAAAGACATTGTTGGGGCTGTTTTGATTGGCTTCGCTTTAATGTTGGGTGCTTGGCTTATTGTTAACACAATTATTATCACATTATTTTCAGCAAAAACAGATCTTGGCATTGAAAAAACAGATTGGCATACTTTCTCTTGCACCACAACAAGCTCTTCCACTGGAGTATTACCAACCACAACAACGCCAACAACAACAACTTTCAAGTGTGAAGATTTCAAATTTCAAACAACTAGCATTAAGGCTCAATGCAACGATGCCTCTCCTGAATTGCAAGAATTAATGTTAAAAATGAAGAATCTACTTGGAGATAAAATGATGATCAATTCAGTTTCTGATAATAATGGTGGTGGGGTAGACTGTTACAGAAACAACCCAACTTGGAAACAATGCACTAATGATTCAAGCACGGAGTGTTGTCATCATAAAAAAAGTTCTTGCCATTATGGTGGGACTGTTGGTGGAAAATCTGAAGCAATTGATGTTTCTACTGCAACAGGACTGACCGCTGACAACATCATTACCGCCGCTAAAAATTCTGGGGCTGGATATTGGAAAGATGAAGCAGTATCATATAATCATATTCATGTCAGCACCACAAAATGCCAAAATAATTAATTTTGTTTTATGTCACTAAATAAAAAAATCTTTTTTATTTCTCTCACGCTTTTTTGCGTTGCTCTTTTATTTTTTGGTATTTATAATTTAGCCTTTAAATCTCCAGCCGAAGAAATTCCGCTAACACCAAAAAAAGAAGCACCGGTAGTTATCCTACCAACTGTTCAGCCAAAAATTAGCACTGAAGCGATTGTGGCGCTTTCAGATGAGGCTGTGCTTGCACCAACGCTTGCCAATGGAACAGAAGCCATAAAATATTATGCTAAAAATAGTGGGCGAGTTTATCAAATTGATTTTAATGGCAATAATAAAAGAACTTTTTCTGACAAAGAATTGCTTGGACTTACTTTTGTTTCGTGGTCGCCGGATAAAAACAAAGTGATCACGAAATTCGTCCGTGCCGGATTAGCTAGTCTTTATTATTACAATTACACTGATCTAACTAATTTTTCACTAAAAAATAATGTTGATGAAGTTGCCTGGCAAGATAGCAATAATCGTATTTTCTATAAATATTCTGACTCGGCTAGCAAAAAAACAACACTTAATATTTCTGATCCAGATGGAACTAATTGGATAAAGCTGGCCGATATTACTTTTCGGGATATTTCCATCGCTCAAATTCCAAAAAGCAGTCTCGTTTCTTTTTGGAATAAACCAGATGCTTTTTCTGAAACCGCTTTCAAGTCTGCTCCGATAATTGGCGGGGAAGAAAAAATTATTTTAAAAGGCGTCTTTGGGGCTAATTATCTCTGGAACAATGATGGAAGTCTAGCGCTGGTTAGTCATAGCGATGTCAAAGGTGGCACAAAAATTCAACTTTCCGTTGTTAATTCCAATGGTGGGGAATTTCACAATCTTGATTTGCCGACACTTGTTTCAAAATGTGTTTGGTTGGCAAATAATAAAGCGCTTTATTGTGCTCTGCCAGGAGAAATTCCTGCTTCTGCGATCATGCCTAATGATTATGATCAAGAAAAATTTCATACAGCCGATACTTTTTGGAAAATAGATACCACCACAGGAGAAAAAAGTCGCATTGTAGATCTAAATAAAATCACCAGCAAATATGATGCCACAAAACTTTTTCTTAACGCCAATGAAAGTCTTTTATTTTTTACTAATCGCACAGACGGCAAGCTATACAAAATAACGCTTTAAAAAAGCTTAAAGCAAGGAGAATAAAAGCCAAAAAATCACAGCCAAATCATTTTTAAAATAAGTTGTGTCCACTAGGCCATGCAATAAAATATAGAACATAATTCCCAGCACCATAAATCTTAGGCTGGGATTTATTTTGGCTTTTACAATACCAGAAAACCAAATATAAATTAAACCTAGAAAACCAGCCAAGCCGAAAACTCCACCATAAAGCCAAAATGCCAAATATAAATTATGTGGATGAGGCACGTCCCATTCCAAATAAGTTGGAAAATATTTTTGATAAGCTAGATATTTTTCTTGAAAATTGCCAATGCCAATGCCTAAAAACCAATTATCTTTCCCTATTTTTTCGGCCGACTGCCAAATCATTATTCGCGAAGAAAAAGATGAGCGACCATTGAAATTCATGAGATTAAAAAATTTATTATTTTCTAGCTGAGAAAAAAACAACATCAGCGCAAAGAAGGCGACAAACAAGCTTTTTTTCCAGTTTAGTTTTTTTTCCAGCAACAAAACAAAACCAAACGCAATTAAAATTGCTAGCCAACTAGCATAGGAATAAGTTAAATATAAAGCAAAAAGAATAATTAAATTAAAAAACAAGCTTAATAACTTAGCTTTTGTTTTTATTTTGACTTCTGAGAATAAATAATAACCCACAAAAATTGCTGGTGCCAAATACATCGCCAAATAATTTGGAGAATTATAAAACCCTTGCAGTCGCAGATCATAAGTTATAAAGCCTGAAAAATAATAGACAAGCGAAATTGATGCCACAAAAAAAGCACTTAAATAATATGCCCAAAAAATATTTTTAAATTTAGCTTCTCCCGGCAAACAACGCACAATTAAAGCAAACAAAACTGGCAAAACAAACCAGCTCTTGATTATTCCCAGACTTAAAGCATAATTCTTATTAATTAAAACCGAAAGTATTAAGCCCAGAAAAATTAAGCTGACAGAAAAAAAGATTAATTTATTTTTTTCAAAAAACAACTTAGCTTGTATTTTTTTGCGATAAATAACTAGCCCGAGAAGAACAGACATAAAAAGCAAACAATCTAACATATTCACAGGCAAACCACCTAAATTAAACCGCAAAAGATAAGTCGGCAAAGCAAAAATAGTTAAATAAATTAAATTCTCTAGCTTAAATATTTTTTTCATCAAGCTGTGTTAAATGATTAAAACTGGCAATAATTAAAAATAATGGCAAAACTACTGGTGAATAAATTGAGGTTTCCACGACTGAATGTGCCATAAAGATTATTATGCTAATACTAGCACAGAAAAATAAACTATCTTTTGCTTTTTTCAAAAACATAAAAAATACAGAGCCAAGAAAGCCTAGCCACAAAAAAAGATTCAACAATCCAGTTTCTGCCGCAATATCCAAATAATTGCTATGGGCATAAATTGGATCGCGATAATTGGCAGTAGCACTAATTTCCAGCGCGTAATTACCAATGCCCACACCGAAAGCCGGATGGTTAATAATAATTTCAATCGCTTTTTTCCAAGTTTCAATTCTTCCTTGATTAGAACCTTCGCTAAAATTAAAACTAGAAAAAAATCTTTCAGAAATTGGTCCCGGAATTATTAAAAAACTAGCTAGCGCAAGACTGGCCAAGAAAATTTTTAATTTATTTTCTTTTTTTAATTTATTTAATACTAAAAAAATAGTGACTAAAATTCCGGCAAACAAGCCAAGATAACCCCCGCGAGAAAAAGTCAGTAAATCCGCCACCAGCATCGTGCAGAAAATAATTAAATAAATTTTAGTTTTAAATTTCCAAAAAAGTCCCAAAGCAAAAGGCAAAAGCATGCCCAAGAAAAACGACAACATATGTGGATCGGGAAAAGTTGCGATTGATCGCAAATAAGTCGCTCCGGAAATATTCACCAGCCAACTGGGATTTTTTAAGACTGCTTCAGTCACATTCGCACCTAAAAATACTGGCGAAATATAATTTGCCCAAAATTGATATGTCGCATTTAATCCAAAAATAAACTGCGAAATAAATTGAATTATTCCCAATATTGCCACAAAAAAACCACTCCAAACTAAAATTTTAAGCGCTTTTGTCATCTGCGCTTTTGTCTTGATTATGTTTGATGCCACAAAATAAAGCGGAAAAACAGAAAATAAAAATAATAACTTTCGCACTGACCAATCACTGTTTTGCGAAACAACTATAGAAAAAAGATTCAAAAAAAGAAAGCTTATTAGAAAAAAATTTGTTTTATTGTTTTGCACCACTAGTTTTTTTTGCTTTAATTTTTCCGCCAACCACGCAAAAAATAACACGAGAATAAAAACGCGAGCACTTGCCATATCCACACCAGCACTAGGATTTAGTGCTAATTGAAATGGTAAATAGGCACAAAAAATAAAAAATAATTTAATCAACATTTTATTAAAAATCAAAAACTAAAAAATCTCAATAGCTTTAAAAGCGTTGCTTGAAAAAAACCCAAATGTTTTCTGAAATAATAATCCTGCGAAAGATAATAGCATTTTTTTTGCTTTTTTTTAGCCAAAAAACTTTTTCCGCTGTGATGCAACACAGAAAAATCTGGAAAATAAATCACTTTTTTATTCAATGCCTGCGCTCGATTACAAAGATCAACATCTTCAAAATACATAAAAAATTTTTCATCAAAGCCACCAAGTTGCCCAAAAAGTTTCTCAGTGATAAACATCGCTGTTCCTGCCACCCAAAACACTTCTGTTTGTTTTGTGTTTTGCCAGCATTGCTTGTTTTTTGTTTTTTTAAAATTATTACCCAAAACACTCAAGAGATCTATTTTTGCTCCTGCAATCCAGCTTTGCACCATTCCATCAGTCGTTATAATACGAGAACCTAAGATTCCCAGTGCTTGATTATTTTCAAATTCCGCCAACACACTTGAAATATTTTGCGTAATAATTTCCGTGTCGGGATTAAGAAATAATAAAACTTCGCCTCGCGCCTCTTTTGCTCCAAGATTATTGGCACTACCAAAACCATTATTTTTAGAGTTCTGAATAATTTTTATAGTGGGAAATAAAATATTCAAACCATCAAGTTCGCTTTTTATGTCGTTATTGACCACAATAATTTCATAGGACGAAGTAAGATTAATTTTCGCAAAAATAGAAGCCAAGCATTTTTCCAAATAAGCTCGGCTCTGATAATTCACAATAATAATTGAAAGCTTTATTTTTCGCATTTCACTTTTCCAAAATCCCCATAAGCCTTTTGCACAGCCAAATTTATTGCTGTTTTATTTTTTCGTACATCATTCCAGTTTTTTATTCTCCGCAAAACCGTATAAACAAAAACCCAAAAGCCAAGCATTTTTTCAGAATTTTTTCTAAAAAAAATCAAACCAGAAAGCACTAGCCAATAAATTTTTTTAGCTTTTTTGTTTTCACTTAATTCTAAGTGGCGAACATGTGAGTTTGCCACAACCGAAAGTGCAAATCCAGCCTTTTTTGCTCTTACACTAAAATCCACATCCTCCCAATAGAGAAAAAAGTCCTCATCAAATAATCCAATTTTTGCAAAAACTTCCGCTCGCACTAACATCGCACAACCAGAAATAAAATCAGGAAAATTATTATTATTTTTTATTAATACTTGCTCATTCAACGCTTTCATACGCAACCAATCAATCTTTCCACCAGAAAACCAGATGTCTTTATTATTACCAGAAAAAATCAAAGCACCAAGAATACCAGCGTCATTTGTTTTTGTAGCGAGAATTAATTGTTTTAAAAAATCCTTCTTCACTTCCGTATCATTATTTAACAAAAGCACAAAGTCAGCCATTTTTTCTAAGGAATATTTTATTCCCACATTATTGCCAGCTGAAAAACCTAGATTTTGTTCATTTTTAATAAATGTCGCTCGGGAAAAACTTTGCCTCGCCAGTTCAAGCGATCCATCATCTGAATTATTATCCACCACAACTATTTCAAAATTAGGATAATCTACTTGAAAAAGACTCTTTAAACAACCAGGCAAGCACTGCTTGCCATTGTAATTCAAAACAACAATATTAACTTTAGGATATGGATTATTCATGTTTATTAATTATACTAGTTATCTCAGAAATTTCCACTGCTCGAAATATGCCTAATGCGAACAAGTATATGCAAACACTGCTAAAGCCTATAATAAAAAAATTGCTTGTTCTAAAAATAAACAAAAAAATTGCCATTACTAAGCCAGAAAGAAATATTTTGCCAATTTTTTCTGCTCTCGGCAAGTAATTAAGTTTTTTAAACACTAAATATCCCGCTGCTACCGCCACAAAAATTTCTGTAATAACCGAAATCGTAGCAGACGCTAAATAAGAAAAAGACGGGATAAAAATTAAATTAGCCAGAACATTAAAAATCGCCGCGGCTGACAAAATAAACACTAATTTTTTTTGTAAATTTCCAGCAATCAAAATAGCATTAAAGAAACTACCAAAAAATATTGCCACTAAGGCAAAAACAAGAATTTGCAAAACAACTATTGATTCAGAAAAGCCCGCTCCACCAATTAAATAAATTAAATCACTAGCAAGAAAAAGCGTCCCCACCAGCAACGGCACAACCAGCAACATAAAAACCTTGAAGGTTTTATTCGAAATAGCAAGAAAGCTTTTTTTATCGCTGAAAATATGCTGGGATATAATCGGGAAAATAAGCCCCATGATCATCGCGGGAAAAAAAGAGATATTTTCCAAAACCTTATATGCCACATTATAAATTCCCACCTCGGTATTGCTTTTAATAAAGGACAAAAGTATTGTATCAACTTTAAAATACACAAAAACCACAATAGCCATTATGCCAATTGGGTATGATTCAGAAAGAAATTTTTTCCAATAAGCGATATCAAAATGAAAGCTTAATTTGAGATATTTCTTTGACCAAAAATAAACCAACACAAAACTAACTAGCATATTAAACAGCAACGAGGCAATAATCCATGAGAAATCAAGCTTAAGTTTAACGGCTAAAATCACCACGGCTAATTGCACAATTTTTCCCAGAAGTTCTGAGATAGCAACTTTATCCATAGCTAAATTTTTTTGAAACACGCCATTGAGGATTTGATAGCCAGAAGAAAAAATAAAAGACGCCGCAATAATCACGACGCCATATTTCACTTCTTGCGAATAAGGTAAAAATATAATTAAAACAAATGAAAACAAAAAAATAACTAGTGAAGAAACCACCCGCATAGCGAAAGCATTGCCCATAATTTTCTCAATATTCGCACCAGGACGAGAAATTTCTCTTGTTGAAAATTGATATAAGCCTAAATCGGAAATGGCTGAAAAAAAAGCCAAGAAAGCTAAAACTGTTGCATAATCACCAAAACCTTCCTTGCCTAAATAGCGTGTAATAAAACCAATTGAAACCAAAGCAAGCGCCGTAGAAAGCACTTTTGAGATGCTACTTACAAGCACATTATAGGCTATTTTTCTGGCAATAACCATAATAAAATATCTAAAAAAATAAACTTTACTAAACTATTTCTAATGGCTTAATCACGATGCGCCGAGATTCACCCTCGCCAATGCTTTCTGATTTAATTTGATCGTTTTTCGATAATTCCATATGCACAATGCGTCTTTCATAGGCCGTCATTGGCCGCATAGTTATTTCACGCTTTTCAATTATTGCTTCTTGAGCTAGGTTTTTTGCTAAGCGAATAACAGAATCATTTTTTTCTTGCCGATAAGAGTTAACATCAAGGATAAAATTAATTGGTTGAACAATCTTTTTTCGAATCATTACTCTGGCAATATGTTGCAATGATTGCAAATTTAAACCATATTGACCAATTAAAAAACTAGAGTCTTCTGTTTTTATATCACAAACAATCGCACCGTCCACACCCTCTGCCTTCTTAGCCTCAACGCTAGCGGAAAAACCCATTCTAGAAAGCAAACTTTCCACTATTGCCACGATCACACCTTCAACATTTTCCTGTTTCTGTTCCATATGGTTTAACTATATTTAAACTGTTAATTATCTAAATATTATTTACTAATCAATACTTGCATACTCTTTTTTTCCAAATATTCTTGTTGCGCAATCATAAATAAAGTGGAAACTAACCAATACAATGCCAATCCAGCTGGAAATTTAACACCAATAAATAAAGTCATCACAGGGGCTAGATAAAGCATTTGTTTGGACATAATTTGAGCAAAGTCTTGTTCTTTATTATCTTTTTTATCATCAACTTTCTCATTTTTAAGTTTTTTTGTTTTTGCCATGAGCATTTTCGTTTGAACATATTGTGCTCCGGCCGCCATAATCACCAAAATGATATGTGCAATATTTGTTGCACTATAATTTTTAAAGTCCACGATACTGGAAAGATCAATCAACCCCAAGAAAAGATGCTTAATTTGCCCCGGGTTGCTTATAAAAGTGTATAAATCTGCCTCGTTCACTCGCAATCCATTTTGAGAAATATTAAATAAAACGCGATAAATAGCAATCAAAAACACTAATTGAAAAATCATTGGAAGACAACCGGAAAATGGATTAGCCTTATTTTCTTTATAAAATTCCATTAAAGCCCGGCTTTGTTTCTCTTTGTCATTTTTATGCTTCTCTTGAATTTCCTTTATTCTTGGCTGTAATTCCTGCATTTTCTTTTGTGATTCAATTTGTTTGCGACTGAGGGGAATAAGTAAAAGCTTGATTATTATAGTCACCAATATAATTGCAATGCCAAAATCATGCAATGGCATAAAATTATAAATAAAAATCAATAAGTTATAGATGGGGCGATAAACAAATTCGTTAAATAAAAACATTTTATTTTAATGCGTTATTAATTAGGCCATTTTTGATTAAACTATTTTCCAGCTCAGCCAGCATTTTCACATCATTATCAGCCCCTTTTTGCACGATTACTATAATATCCCAGGAAATTTGTATTTTTTTAAAATTTTTTTCAAAAAACGCCCGCACCTGCCGTCTAATCCTATTTCTAGCAACCGCTTTTGAGGAAAATTTTAATCCAACTGATATTCCTAGTCGAGTTACGGCTAGATTATTCTTTTTAATTTTTAAAATCAGCTTGTCGCAAGAAATAGTCTTTCCATAGCGACAAATCAATTCAAAATCAGCGTTTTTTCTAATTCGATGCTTTTTTGGTAGCATTGCCTGATTTTAAAAATTAAAAAATTAAACTGTTGTCAGTTTAGCACGACCTTTTCTTCTTCTTGCTTTTAAAACATTTCGGCCAGAAGCAGTACTATTTCTTTCAATAAAGCCATGACTCCTTTTTCTCTTTATACTTTTGGGTTTATATGTTACGCTCATTTATTTCTTGAGTTAAATATTTAAAACTAACTAATTGAAAGCTTACCAATTATTCTTTAATAAGTCAATCAAAAAGCCAATCACAAGAAAATATTTGCTTTTTTAACTTTCTTATACTAACTTTAACTTACCACTTAGACTTACTAACAGTTTATTCACCTTTTACCGCTATCAATTATTTTTCTTCCGTGCTATATTTATTTTAATCTTTAAAATAGCTTTTATTAAACTTTTTATCCAAAAAAATGCTCAATGAAGAACTCTGGCAAACAGCCCTCAATGAAATAGAGCTTTATATTTCCAGAGCAAATTTTGCAACCTGGTTTCGAAGCACAAAGATTATTTCCAATACCGATGGAATTATTATTCTTAGTGTTCCTACTGGTTTTGCCAAAGAATGGCTAGAGAATAAATACAATTCCTATATTCTAAAAGCCCTTCGCAATATTCAACCGGACATAAAAACTGTTTCATGTGTAATTGCCGCTCCAAAAGAGGGCTCAATAATCAGAAAAGAAAACATGCTCGATGCTATTATTGCTCCTCAAAATTATACGCAAAAAAAAATTGAAAAAAAAGTATTTGCAATAAACCTTGAAAACAATCTTAATCCTAAATATACTTTTGAAAATTTAATCGTTGGTGGAAATAATGAACTAGCTAATGCCGCTTGTATCGCTGTTTCTCAAAATCTGGGGAAAATTTATAACCCTTTATTTATTTATGGTGGCGTAGGTTTGGGAAAAACGCATTTAATTCAATCTATTGGCAATGAAATATTACGAAAAGATCCAAACTTTAGAGTAAAATATATCACTTCAGAAAGATTTACCGCCAACCTAATTGACGCCCTACAAAACCATAAAATAAACGAATTTAAAGAATATTATCAAAAAATTGATATCTTAATTATTGACGATATTCAATTTATTTCCGATAAAGAAAAAACACAAGAGGAATTTTTTCATATTTTCAACCATCTCTATCAATTAAATAAACAAATTGTTCTTAGTAGTGATCGCCCACCAAAAGCCATTCGCATCCTGGAAGAAAGATTGCGTTCTCGTTTTGAGGGTGGTATGATAGCTGATGTTTCTAAGCCCGATCTCGAAACAAGACTAGCCATTTTGCAAAAAAAAGTTATCGATGAAAGTATAGAAATTAGCCAAGAAGCGTTAGTTTTTATTGCCACTAATATTAAAAATAATATTCGGGAGCTAGAAGGGGCATTAAATCGGATTATTGTTTCCGCTCAATTAGCTAAAAAAGAAATTACACTTGAGTTTACTATAGGCCAACTATCCGAATTAATTTCCAGTGGCAAAAAAAAGGGTGTTACATATAAACATGTCCTAAAAGCGGTTTCTTCTTTTTATGATATAAATCCCGATGATTTAATTTTAAAAAATCGAAAAAAAGAGGTTGTTAAGCCCAGGCAAATTGCTATGTATCTTATGCGTAGTGAATTACAATTCTCTTTTCCCGGCATTGGAGAAAAATTAGGCGGAAGAGATCATTCAACCGCTATTCACGCTTTTGATAAAATTTCCAAAAATCGTTTATCCGACGAAACGCTCTCAGAAGAAATCAATCAAATCTGTGAAGATCTGTATAAAATAGAATAAACTGTTAATAACTTGTTTATATACCCACTAAAAACACCCTCAATTAACTATCACAGACTGTTTGTTATTTTAGTATAATAATTACACTTAATTATTTAGCTAAAAAATCACCCAACTTATCTTAGTTAAAAAATAATAATTATCCACAGTTTATATTGCATTATTTCTCAACATTAAAGCCTTAAAAACTAGTTATCCACATTAATCCCATTTATAATAACAATAATAAGTTAATTTAATTAATAAAATATAATATAACTCCTATGAAACTAATCTGCACACAAGAGAATTTTAAAAAAGCTATTATCAATTCTGAACGAATTGTATCTAAACAAAATACATTACCGATTTTAAATAATATTCTACTAGAAGCGCATGCAGGTTATTTGAAAATAGCAGCGACTAATTTAGAAATTGGAATTGAAATTAAAATCGGAGCAAAAGTTGAACAAGAAGGCGTGATCACGGTTCCTGCGAAATTACTAAGTAATTTTTCTACAAATCTCTCTGAAGAAGAAAATATGGACATAGAGACAGTAGATCAAAACTTAAAAATAACAAACGGGCAAACTAAAGCTAAGATAAAAAGTTTTTCTGCTGAGGATTTTCCTTTAATTCCACAAAAAAGCACAGAATTTATATTTAAAATTGAAATCAATAAATTAAAAGATATTTTTTCTAAACTACTTATTGCTATTGCGCACAATGAGGCACGGCAAGAATTGACTGGTATGAATATTGTTTTTGGTGAGAGTGAATTATTTTTTGCGGCCACAGATGGCTTTCGTTTATCGGAATATATTTTAAAAATAAGTGAAAAAGAGGTTAATCGAGAAAAATATAACGAACTAAAAGAGAAAACTAAAAATATTATTATACCAATAAACACATTAACAGAATTAAATCGAATTATTTCTAATAATATTTCCGACACTATTATTGAAATATTTATCGAGGATGGTCAGATTTTCTTTGAGCTCGGTGGAATGAAGATAGTTTCTCGCTTGATTAATGGAAAATATCCAGAATATAAACACATAATGCCACAAACATATAAAACAACAATAATTGGTGATAAGCGAGTTCTTCAAAACGCCTTAAAAATGGCAGGAGTTTTTGTGAGTGAAAAATCCAAGGAAATAGTTTTAAAAATTGACGCAGAGAAGAAAAATATATTAATTGATACTAGGAGCGTTGAGGTGGGGGAAAACTCAACAGAAATCAAATTTGAAGTTCTTGGTGAGTCACAAGAGATTGTTTTTAATTTGAAATATCTAACAGAAGGAATTAATGTTGTGACAACAGATAAGATCGCCCTATTGGCCAATAGTGATTCATCGCCAGTGGCGATTCGAGAATTTTCTGAAAGCACTAGCGCTGTCTTAATTGATTTTACTTATATTATCATGCCTATAAAAAACTAGAATAAAAAAATGAAAGCGCTTGGTGATATCTTAGGGCAACGAAAAATTAAAAAAATACAACAGTTGGATGATAAAACTGTCTTTTTTGTTTTTAAAAAAGTAATTAGTGATGAATTTGGCTTAATTGGAAAGCAAAAATTTAATCCAGAGTATTTTGCACACAAAACTTTATTTATTAAAGCGGAAAATTCCATCTGGTCAGCCGAGCTTTGGACAAACAAAACACGCATCATTAAAAAAATCAATCAAGAGGTTGGTGATGATGTGGTGGAGGATATTAAATTAAAGTAATTTATATTAAGGTATCGCCGGAACATTAGTATTAACTGTAATACTTTTTGAATCTGTGTTGCCATTATTATCAGTAGTTTCAACTTTTATATTTAAGCTGGAATTTTTTTTGTCATCTGGAATTATGTAGTTATTACTAAAAGAATCATTATTACTAGATGAGATATTATTGCCATTAACACTGATTGTAGAATTTTTAACTCCATAGGGAGCGGAAATTTTAACAGAAATCGTGAAAGAAGTGGCGATTATCGTTTCGCCATTTGATGGTGATTTTATTTCTACACTTGGCTTATAATCAGAAAAATCTTTTTCTTTACATTCATCTTTTGGTGCGCTGTCTGTGGAATAATCTTGATCCTTCAGCCAACTTTTTATACCTTTTTCCCAGCTTTCAAATTGAGGATCGCTCTTGGGATCTTTTGGCGCATCTCCTCTGACATCATCTTTATTGATGTAATATAAAACACTATGCGCGTCAGAAAACTTTTTTTTCTTAATTTTATTTTCCGGGCAAAAATCATTAACGAGGCAATATTTATCATTTTCGTCGGGAATCTCACAAACCTTAAGTTCTTTTTTTATTTCTAGTTTGCCATCAAGAATATCCTTGCCAGTTTCTTCTGGTTCATATTTAGGAAAATTTTCAGTGGCTGTGTTTTTTAGAGCTTCATCCATAAAGCTACGCCAAATTGGAGACGCCACAAAAATTCCATCAGCACCTTGTTTCATAGTGGAATGATCGTTATTGCCAGCCCAAACGCCCACAGTTAATGATGGCGTATAACCCATCGTCCAACCATCACGCCACTCATTTGTTGTTCCTGTTTTTGCAGCCACTGGACGATTCTCAAAACTAAGAGCATTTTTGTCGCCAAAAACTGGAGCACGAAGACTATTTGTAGAAAGAATATAATCAATCATGGCAATATATTTTTCTTCAATAACTTTTTCTCCCTGATTAGCAATATATTTTTCAAGTATATTATTTTTACTATCTTCAATACGCAAAATCGCTGTTTTATTATGACGAATTCCGCCAGTGGCAAAAGTAGAAAAAGCATTAACATGATCCAATAATTTTACTTCACCGCCACCAAGCACTAAAGAAAGTCCATAACGAGCTGGTTCATTGAGCGTTGTAATTCCCATTTTTTTTGCAGTAGCAACAGAATTTTTTACACCAGCTAAATAAAGTGTTTTAACGGCAGGAACATTCAAGGATCTTGCCAGCGCATCTTTCATTTGCAAGAGACCGCTATTTTTGCCATCGTAATTTTTTGGATTATAGATTTTTCCATCCTCGGTGCTGAAATTGGTATCTGCATCCCAAATATTTGTTTCCGGTGTGAAACCTTTTTCAAAAGCAGTGAGATAAACATAGGGCTTAAAAGAAGATCCTGGTTGCAAAAGCGAAGTGGCAATATTTACATTTGGTTCAAAGACACAATTTTTTCCTTGCGTACAACCTTTCGGTTCACTTTCCGCAAAATAATCCTTACTCCCAACCATCGCAAGAATTTGTCCCGTTTTTGGATCCATTGCTACGAGACCAGCATTGCCCGCTCCATATGTTTTTGCATTTTTTTCGGCACCTTCTTTGACAACTTTTTCAGCGAGTTGTTGTTTGTCCCAATCGAGCGTGGTATAAACTTTTAGTCCACCTTGCTCCACGGCCTTATCGCCATATTTTTGTTGTAAATAATCTTTAATATACATTACGAAATGCGGTGCGGCAAAAATATTTTTTTGTGGTTTTATTTTATTAAGTGTCATCGTGTTTATTGCTTCATCGGATTGTTCTTGAGTAATATAACCCAAACGAGCCATCGTTTTTAGGGCGAAGTTTTTTCGTCCAATTAACGCATCAAGATGTGAACCATACGGAGAATAATAGGCAGTTGCCTGAGGCAAAGCAGAAATTAAAGCCGCTTCATCAAGTGTTAATTCTCTGGCCGGTTTGCCAAAAAAAGTTTGAGCGGCCGCTTCAATGCCATAGGCGTTTGAGCCATAGGGAATTTCATTGAGATACATGGCTAAAATTTCATCTTTAGAAAATTTTGTTTCTAGTTCGAGCGAAAGAATAACTTCTTTAACTTTTCTGATTAGCGTTTTTTCATTGGTGAGTAGGGAATTTTTGACAAATTGTTGGGTGATGGTTGATCCGCCTTGAGCTTTGCCAAGATTGATAAGATCTTTGAAAATGGAACGCAAAATAGAACTTAACTTGATTCCGTAATGATTGTAAAAATCTTGATCTTCTAGGCTGATTGTGGCAAATTTTAAAACTTCAGGCATTTCCGCAAAAGCAATTTTTGTTCTTTTTTCTTCACCATGAACTTCATAAAGCAAATGCTCGCCAGTGCGATCATAGATTTTTGTTGATTCCGCCAAAAAACGCGTGTTTATTTTTCCTGGGTCAGGCAAGTCTTTGGAAAAATAAATAAAAACACCAACAGCAGTCACAATTCCAGTGCCAACTAAAATACCAAAAAAAATAAAAAGTTTTTTCCAGGGCATGCTAAATCTAGCTTTTTTAGGATAGCTAGAATTTTTAGGTGAAAAAATATTTTGCATAAAGATGAATTTTTTATACAGGCTTATCTAGTTTGCAGACTAGCATTTTTTTGGAGGAATATCAAGGAGAAATAAAAATCCCACAATCAATAACCCGAAGAAATTCCGGTCTTTTTTAAGCTTAAAATGAAATCAATAATTGGTTTTATCACATTTTGAGTTTTTCCGTGAGTGGGGTTGTAGTGAATATAGAGATCAGGCTTGCCATTTATTTCTAAAATACTAAACGCTTGCTCGCTAGGATTCTTACTAATATCATCACAAATAATATCAATTCCAGCCAGATTTTTTCCAGTTGCTTTTGCGGCTTTGACACAAAGAATTTCTATATTTAGATTTATTAAACTGGTTGCATCTTTTGTTTCACCTCCTTCAGCCAAGCAAGCATTATTTTTTATAAAAACGGTCTGATCTTTTTTTAAAATACTTTCAAGATTAAACCCCTGAAGTTCTAATATTTTATTTAATGTAATATCGCAAGCAGTTTTCCGGCTCATTTTCAGTTGCTTTATTTCGATTAACTCGCGGATAGTATTTTTGGCATTTCCAAAAACTCTTGAAGGAATCATCTCTAAAACGCCGATAACTTTATTTCCCAAAACTAGCACGCGAAATTCTTTGCCAAAAACCATTTCCTGAGCAATTAAGTAGGGAAAATTATTTATTTCTTGAAAGATTATTTCTTTTGCTTCAACTAAATTTTTAATATTAACAAAAACGCCTTTGCTATTTGAGCCGTTAGCATCTTTTATTACGATTGGATAATTCAACAAAGCAAGTTCGGTTGCTATGTTTTTTGTGCTAATAGATTTTTTATAAAAACAAACAGAGCCTGGAGTTGGAAGATCGTTTTCTTTTAAAGCAACATAAGTTAAATCTTTATGGGCAGTCAAAGCTCTGCCGGAAAAAAAGTCGCTAGCAATTTGAAATTTTCTGGAAAATAATATTTTTTCACCAGCAATTTTAATTAAAAAACAACTTCTCTCTGGCACTATTTTTTCAATTGTTCCACCCATCTCACGAACAATTTTTTTAATGATAGCTGAATTTTTTTGCATAATATTTATTTATTAAGAGTTAGCTATTTTTTCTAATGATTTTATTAATTTATGCATAAAAATTTTATGTCCAGGCATTTTTTCTGAAGGAAAGCCAATTTGATCATTTAATTCAAAAACATAAGGCTGTTCATTTTCAAATCCAAGATCGATAGAATATAACGGGTAATTATATTTTTTGTCGAGAATTTTCTGAATTTTTTTTGTTAGCACAAGTGCTTTTGCTGGAATTTTTTTAATATCAATTTCTTGTATTTTTCCGCCCTGAGCAACATTTGCCAAGTAACTACCTTCTTTTGGCGTTCTAACGCTAGCCATAATTATTTCTCCATCAATAATAATAATTCTTAAATCATGTTTTTCTTTGGTAATATTTTTTATGCCATGCGAAGTGTCCACGAATTGTTGCAAAACATATTCCTTTTTTTCTTCTAAGATTACTTTGGCTAAATTTTGAGGAAGGTCAATTACAATGCCTTTTCCACCAAGTCCAGCTGCGGGTTTCAAGACAGCAATTTTTTTTGCAGGAAAGTTTAGTAAGGCTGTTTTTAATTCAGTCTGATTTTTTATTTCAATACTTTTGGGCATAAACTTTCCCAATAAAACATACATACTATTTTTATTATTACAGAGCGTTTTAAATTTTAAGTTATTAAGTATTTTTTTAATTTCTGGTGAGGGAAAATTCAATCCGCCACTTCTGTCATAAACGGCGTCAACTTGAATAGCCTCTTGCGTAGGCTTGAATTTTAATCCATCAAAAAAAAGAGGATTTTTAAAATTCAACTCGCCTAAATAATTTTTTTTACCACTCGCTAAAAACATATCGAAGCCCATTTTTTTGCCATATTCGAAAAAATAATAATAGACACTTTTTTTGTGGCCAAAATTAAAAAACGGATCTGGTCCGGTTTTTTCTTGTCCATAATACATAATTATTTTTTTTCGCATTCTTCGAGGTAGTTAGCTAGGCTTTTTAATTCTGGCGATATTTTTTCATCAAAAGTTAATCCGGGGCAACTATTTGCTTCAAACACAACTATTCGTCCATTTGCTTCAACAATATCTACACCCGAGACCTGAATATTGGAAATGTGCGAAGCTTTTAGAGCTATTTTGAGAATATTTTTTTTAACATCAGATATTTTCACAAACTCTTCTCTGGCTCCCAGGTGAACATTATTTCTAAATTCGCCAGCCTTCGTTCTGATCTTTTTTTCGGCGGCCCCAATTTTATTTCCGGTCACAAATATTCTATATTCAAAATCATTTGGAATAAATTCTTGGAGAAAAATAGACCCATTATTTTTGCTTTTCAAAAGAGCTTTTATTGATTTGTTTAATTCTGAAACGGTTTTAGCTAGAAACACTCCTGATCCTTGCGATGTGTTGCATTTTTTTATTACAACAGGAAGTCCTAAGAACTTAACGGCAGAGCTTAATTGCTTTCGTGAATATGTTGTCGTGTAGTATGTTTTTGGAATGGGTATTTTATTTTGAGCAAATTGAAACATCTGAACAATTTTAGTTGTGGAGGAAGAATTTTCCAAAAAGCGATCAATAAAAATTAGTTTATTTTTCTTGCTTAAGTTTGCCAAAATAAAGGCTAATATTCGATATTCTCCAACCTTTCGTGGATAAATAGTTTTCCAGTTTTGCAGTGGCTTGTCATCAATAAGAAGATTTATCTTGCCAGTTTCCATAAAAATTTCAATGTCTTCAAAACTGGCAAAAGAAAAATCAACCCCTGCGTTTTTTAGATGATGAGAGATTAGTTCGTTGAATTTTTTAACTTTTTTTAAAATTCTTTTTTTACTTCTGAGAATAAGGAGCATAGGCTTATTTGCTTGTATCAATTAAAAACTTTTTCAAATTAACTTTTCCGATAATCATAGGATATTGCATATGAGAACGATCAATTACAGTTATTTTCGTGGATACGGCTATGCTGTCCATAACGAATTCGATATTAATCATTGGCCGATAAGTGTAACCGTTGGAAGACTTAACTGGAATGGTCGAGGCAATATGAGGAATATTTTTATAAATTTCCCAGCGTTTTTCTTTGTCTAAATTTTTTAAGTTTTCATAGGGCATTTTTAATTTTTCAAATTCTTCAATTGTTTCCGTGAAGCCTAATTTTTTGGCCAGTTCATTATCAATTGATGACCAGTCAGCACCAGTATCGATTTTTGCTTCCACTTCAATTTCTTTTCCGTCCTTGCCGATTAGTTTTATTTTTTCCACAGTGCCAATGACTTTTTTTCCAGAAATTTCTTCCAACTCTTCTTCAATTTCTCCTCCAAAAAGATCCATACCAACACGAATGCCTTTTTTAGTCGTTTTGATTTTAATGCCAGCGGCTTTTTTTAAGCGTCTTTTTAGTCCATCAAGATTAGCCACTTGAATAGCTAATCCTGGCCGAGCATTAAGTTCCAAAATTACTGGTCCGCGATCTTTATCAATCGCTATATCCACACCAAGAAAACCTAATCCAGAAATTTCTTGCGATCGCACAGCTAAAGTTAAAATATCTAGCCAGTAGGGAATTTTAATTCCAGAAAGCAAGAGTTTTGTGTTTGGTAAATATTCAATAATTTTTTGTTTGCCCAGTACTGCTGTTGTGGTTACGCCAGAAGCCAAGTCGATACCAACACCAATGGCACCTTGTGCTAAATTAGCTTTTCCGTGTGAGCCTTTAGTAGGAAGGCGAAGCATTGCCATGATCGGCATTTTATTAAAAACAATAATACGAATATCCGGAATTCCTTTAAAAGCATAAGGCTTGAAAAGTTTTAAAAGTTTTAAGCGTTCCTCAAAAAAAGCAATATCAGGAATACCAGACAATGAATATGATCCATCAAGAATATTTCTGGTGTGATTTTTAAGGTCATCAATGGAAATACTCGATCCATCAGCTTTCACCCAAACATCTGTGCGATTTTTTTTGCGACCATAAATCACAATAATTCCCTCACCACCAAATCCCCGATTAGGTTTTAGGACAAAACTATCAGGCAAAGCGTGCCAATCAAAAATATCCAAATCCTCCAGTGTTTTAATTTGAGCAATAAGTGCTGGAACAGCAATGTCATTTTTTTTGAGAATTTTCTTGCTCAGCAATTTATTGTCGGCCAATTTTTTGGCACAAGCACGATTATAGGGACGGATATATTCCAAATTTCTAGAATTCATTCCTAAGATGCCCCGACTTTTTTTAATAAATTCAAACATAGGCCTAACTTCTTTTTATAATTTCTCCGAAACGCAAATATTCACTCAAACGCAATCCGGTCCATTTGCCAAGTATAACATTGAGCGGAATAGTGAGCAGAATAACCCAAGGATAAAAAGTTACAAAATGAATCAGTGTTTCCCAGCTAGCGAGATAAAAACCTAAAATAGAAATAACTAAAGTCTCGGTTGCTAGAAAGATCGCTGCTCGGTCGCCTTTTTCAATTTGAACAGCAATAAATTTTTCCACTAGCGTAATCATAATTAGGATTGGAAAAATTGACACAGACGCCAGACCAGTTCTTTTTAAGCTTCCGCCAATAGCGAGCATAATTAAAATAGACAAAGCAACAATAGTGAGCATGATGGCAACGCGGGGAAGATAAAGCAAACGAAAAGATTTAAGTGCAATTCTCATCAGCATGCCAATAAGAATAATAATTATAAAAATTGCGATGCCATATTTGATGCCATTAGTCGCTAGAAAAGCAAAAGTTATAAGTAGGGGAGTATAAATTCCAAAGGCTTTTATTCCCACAACCTGACGCAAAAAAGCAATAAAAGTGGCAATAATTGGAAGCATTAAAATTAATTTGATTGTTTCAAATGGCACGCCAGTATTTAAAAAGAAAGTTAAAATTGGGCTAATGCTAAAATTAAATTCATTCATGCGTTTTTTCTTAAACTAATTATGGCACGACTATTGGCATGACACACAGCAATAGCCAGTGCATCAGCGACATCATCTGGTTTTGGCACAGAGCCCAGATGCAGAATATTTTTAATCATTTGTTGCATCTGCTTTTTTTCTGCTCGGCCGTAACCCGTGAGTGCTTGCTTAACTTGGAGTGGAGTGTAACTAAAAACCTTAACATCATTTTGCTTTAAAGTCAAGAGAATTGCTCCACGCGATTGAGCAACTTGAATAACGGTTTTTTGGTTTTTAAAAAAAAACAAACTTTCAATGGCAGCTTCTTCCGGTTTATGTTCTTTAATTATTTTTTCTAAATCTAGCGAAACTTCTAGAATTCTTTCATCGTCGCTGTTATCTTTTGAAGTGCTGATATGACCATAAGCCAAAGGCAAAAGCTTGCCTCCCTGTATTTCAATAATTCCCCAGCCAGTTGTGGCTGTGCCAGGATCTATGCCTAAAATTTTCATGGTTATGCTAAATTATTATAAATTTCACTGACATCATCATGATCATCCAAAAGTTCCATGAGATTTTCAAAGCTTTCACGAGCTTTTTCATCGACCGTAATAGTATTTTTTGGCAAATAAATTAAACCAGAATCAATTATTTTTAATTTTTCTTTTTCAAGACTTTCCCGCACACGAGCAAAATCTTTTACTTCTGTGATTATATTTAGCAAATCATCTTCTCGCATTGTATCTTTAGCACCAGCTTCAATCGCGAGCATTTCCAATTCCGTCACATCTTTATTTTCAAGAGCAAGGCTGATATTGCCAACTTGTTCAAAATTCCACATAGCACTGCCTTTTTCGCCGAGCTTGGAGTTATTTTTTGTTAAAATAGTTTTTACTTCAGACACTGTGCGATTTTTATTATCTGTTGTGCAAGAAATAAGCAACATTAATTCACCTGGTCCAACTGCTTCATATAATATTTCTTCAATCATTGCACCTTTAATTTCACCCGTTCCTCGCTTGATCGCTCTTTCAATATTTTCTTTGGGCATATTCATTTCGCGCGCACGATCAACCGCCATACGCAACTGAAAATTAGCATCTAATTTTCCGCCACCATCTCGTGCCGCAATCGTGACTAACTTTCCAAATTTAGTAAAAATTTTACCGCGCTTGGCATCGTTAATTCCTTTTCGTTGTTTTATTCCCGCCCAATGTGAGTGTCCAGACATAAAAAAGTTGTAATTATTTTTCTATTTCCAGCTTAGCATCTTATGAAAATAATTTCAAGACATTTTTTCAGATAAATATATTTTCTATATTATTTTTATTTCGTTCCCACATTTCCGGATTTTTGATTATATATTCACGGATTTTATTCAATGTTTCATCGTTGCGGATTATGTGGTCATAGAATTTTGGTTGCCATAAGGAATGTGGGTAATACATATTCGTATGCTTTGTTACGGCACCTTTAAATCCTCTAATAATTGATGATAAATTATTTATTTGCGGGCCAAATTTATTTTTATGTTGTGTAGTACCCGTAGAGACACATTGCAATGTGTCTCTACCCAGCGTCAGAACACCAGTAAATGATTGATTATTTAGTGCAAATCGTCACGAAATATAATCCGTCTTGAGCGTAATTATAATTTTTTAATCTGACGGAGCTTGCTGTGTATTTATTTTTGAATTTTCGTGGGTCCATTATTATTAAAAATGTGCTTATGTTGATTACAAAAAATCTCATGAAAAACATGCCACTAGCAATCTTGCCAGGGACATTTCTTTTTTAAAAGAAAGTTAATTTTTTGGCGCTTTCTAGGCCTTTGATGTTTTGTGGATTACGAAGGCTACAAAAAGTCCGACTAATGCCCCAACTACTGTTGTTATAATAGAAAGACTTGCCACACTGTTTCCGTCAGAAATAAATACGATCATACTAAAAGCTGTTAGTGATGAAAGTAGTCCCGAGATTGTGCCAGTAACAAAACCCGTGATGTATAAATGTTTTGGATGCGACATATTTTTTTTATTAAATTATTTTTTTATTAAACTTATAATAAATATAGCATGAATTTTATAAATATCAAAAAAACCAAATAAACTCATTCAACTTAGCATTGATTCTTTTCCAGAATTGATCCGAATTTTTTGTGGCAGGAATAATTATCGAAGAAGCTCCCAATACTCGACTTTGGTTTTGAAATAATATTTTTTCTGGTGAAATGTTTGATCCCGCAAAAAGTAGCGCATTTTGTCTTGCTTGTTTTTGTCGCCAAATAGGATCTTCGCTATATTTTCCCAAATCGGCCAAATCAAAATCAGCATTTTCTTGGTTTATTTCTGGAAAATTATTTTTATTTTCTTCTTCTGGCACAGTTTCTTTTTTTGGTTCTATTTTTTCTATTATTTCTTCTGACAATGCCGGAGCTTTTTCTTCAACAATTACTTTTTGTGTTTCCAGCCATTGCCAATCAGCGTTTTCTTTTTGATAAATTTCATCTTCCGCAATCGAATCATCTTTGCGATCATATTTAATTTTATCGGCTACTTTTCCATCAGGATAACGCAATTCAATTTTCGCTTGTTTATTTCCCAAAGAAAAAGCGCAAAAATCGCGTGTCAATTTTCTTGCCTCACCGGATTTTAAAATAAATTTTTTAGTGATAGGATGATTGGCTAAATTTTTCCAGCCAGTGGCAACGCTCCAGCCTTTAAGATCAATTTTTTTCTTAGTCGCATTTAAAATTTCTAGCCATTCATTCTTAGAATCAAGTCCTTTGGGATTTGGTGAAAGCGAAATAATCTGCACTTTGGCTTTGCCAAATTTTTCCACTACCACTTCAAAATTAATTAAATTATCAGCACCTTCGCCAGTAACTTTTAGCGAGGCTAAATATCTTCCCGTTTTTTCGTATTTATGGCGTGTTTTTTTAAGATAACTTTTATGCCCATCACCAAAATTCCAAGTAAAATGCTTGGCCTTATCATCAGTCGTTGCTTCGAAATTAGCATACATATTAACATAAATTATTTTATCTTTTTTAATTTCCCCAGAAAGCACTTCATCAAATTTATTTTCCGCTCCCTTAGTAGCCTTGCTTGTCCATTGCCAAGCTGTTCCATTGAAAGCATAAGAATAATTAGTTTTGGCAGAAGAAGTATATTCTACACGAGAAATTTCTTTTTCAGCTGGATTAAAAAGCAAAACTTTTTCTCCACCGGAATTATTCAGAGCAAATTCAAAATCTTTTTTAGCAACAACTAAAAAACTTTTTGTTTTTATTGTTATGCTTTCAGGAAAAGTATATTTTCCCGTTTTTGATGAGTCTCGCAAAATCCAACCAGAAAGATTTTCATCTTTTTCGCTTAAATTATATAATTCAATAAATTCTTCATTTCCAGAATCAGCAGTTGGTGCCGGAAATAATTCGTTGATTATTATTTTGTCAGAATAATTTTTTTCAACAAGCAAATCTTCTTTTGGGGGTTCTGTTTTTTGACATAAAGCAATTTCGCCTATTTCAGTAAGTGAAGAATCTTTTGGTGAATAATTTTCTGTAATTGAAAAAATATTATCCAACGATCTTTTTAATGTTTCTAATTTTTTGGGATTGTTTGAATATGTCAATGTATTTGCAAAAGGATTTTGATTTATTCCCCAAGTAATTGAGTCTATTTGTTTTTCATCTTTATTAAAAAGAGCGATGCTATAATCATCAGATAAATAATATGTTTTTGTAGTATAGTCAGGAACTCCAGTCAAGCCATCTTTTATGTTTTCCCAGAGAAAGTAGCCTTTTGCAGGGATAGATTTTTTTAATGTTCCAATTGGAGTTTCTGTTATTCCCGTTTTTGTTTTTTTTATTATTTTCCAGTCGGATAAATCAATGGCTACGCAGGTAGTGTTGTAAAGTTCTATAAAATCATCGTTTGATGATAAGCCACTCGTTTGAACGGCACTAAAAATAACATCAGGAATAGTTTGCGCGAATATTTTTTCCCCAAAACAAAACAAAGCTACTATTAAAAAAAGCAAAAATAGGTATAATTGCGTTTTTATATTTTTATTTTTCACTTTTTGTTTTTTATGAGAAACTTAAAAAAAGAAATATCTTTTTTAGTTTAGTGATAAGTGATGTGGTTGACATTGAACATTTTTAACTAAACTAATTAGCTCTTGAGTTTGTTGGTTGAATAATGTAGGACAACTATTATACTTTTTAATTCTATTTAATATTAATTTATGATAATCCTTATTTATTTCAAATCCAACATATTGTCTGTCATTTGCCAAGCAAGCAATAGCCGTTGTCCCTGTCCCCATAAATGGATCTAGCACGATGCCATTCTTAGGACAACTTGCTTTTACCATGCGTTCGATTATTTCTAGTGGTTTTTGTGTTGGGTGTTTTTCTCTTTCTGGTGCTTGTGCATGTATCCTAGAAGTGCTCCATAAATCTTTTGGATTGTAACCAATCTCTAACCATTTTTTGCCAACAAAAATCGATCTCGTTCTTGCTTTCTTAGTTTCAGCATCATATGGAATTCTTATACTATCAATGTCAAAATAATAATCATTGCTTTTTACAAAAAATCCTATATTATCATGCACGGAAGAAAACTTTCTAGTAGAGCCTCCCATGCTCGGAACTCGCCTATCCCAGATGATTTCATTAGCCATTCTAATTTTCTTTTTTAGGTAAACAAAAATTTCTGGAGAATATTGCCAGCTTAAAAAAATGTAAAAACTGCCAGTTTTTTTTAACTTTGGCAAAACCGCATCAATCCATTGATACGTCCAATTTAAATAATCCTCTGACGATTTCTGATCCGAGTCATTGCCATAATCCTTTCCTAGACAATATGGCGGATCGGTCAATATCAAATCAATGGAATTATCACTAATTTTATCTATTCCCAGCAAAACATCTTCATTAAAAATTTTATTCATAATTTTATTTTAAAATAATACTTTTTGATTTTTCTCGGAGCATTCTTAAAAATTCTTCTCGTGTTCTATGGATTTGATCATGCCTGTAAGTTGCTTGAATTTTATCATTTCTTGGATTTATATAGATTGGCAAAAATTGTGGTGAAAAAATTTCCAAATAATCCTTAACGAAGCTTATATTTATATTTTCAAATTTAATACCAAAGCAGGCGTAAATTATCGTGTAATTCATATTGACACTATATTGAAAATAAAGTTTTTCTACTGCAGAAATATCATTTTTATTTTCTTTCCCCACTATATTGTGGGTTTTTATATTAACAAAATAACTTTTCCCACCTACAATTATTTCACAATCATGCAAGGAAGTGTCAGGAAAATCAAAATTGACATCATCAATGCCAAGTTTTTTTGCATTATATTTTGTTTGCTGTGTAATAACTTGCTCAACTAACCAGCTCACGGATCTTGTGTGTGCCTTTAATCCATATGGCAATATCTTGCTATCAGTAATGTTAAAACTTGGCAAAATAGCTAAAAGTTTAAAATAGATATTTCTTACAAATTCTAAGTCATTTTCAATGTTTTTTATCTCATTTTTCATTATTAGTTTCGTAAAAATTAAACCACTATTTTAAAGCATAGCATATTATAATTAGTTTTAAAACTAACTAATTCAATTCATCATGAATTTCTTTGCGAATGACTGCACCAAGATCGCTAGCTTCTTTTTTTTCATAGCTTTTTTGCAAGTTCATCACAAGATCTTTAATCGTATAAGGATTTGGCACATGTTTAAAAACAAAGCGTTCTTTTTCAGCAGCCGTTTGCACATAGAGATGGCCATAGTTAAGAAAAGTTGGAATAATTCCCAAAACTTCCACAGTTATATCTTGCACATTTTCTAATTCTAATTCGCTGACATCGCGAGAAAAAAGACCAAACTGTTCAATATTAACAATTCGTTCATTTGTCACAATCCATACATCAAAATAATAATCAATCCAAATGATGAAAAAAAAGAGCCAGATAAAAATAAAAAAAATATTTTCTGCAAAAAGTAAAAAATTTATACTGACATTGCCATTGAAAAAATCTAAAATTGGTGAGGCAAAAATTAGGCTACTAAAAAGCAAAATAAGCATCATCAGGATAATAAAAAATTGGCTTAAAATATCAAACCAATGCCTGTGCACGACTAATAATATTTCTTCGCCGTCCTTTTGTCCTTTAAAATGAAATTGATTGAAAGTTTGCATAATTAAAAAGTAGTGAAATTATTAGGAATAAAATTGGCGATAGTTGCATTCCAATCAACTGCAAAAAATAAAACTAAATTGGAAAGTAATAGGAAAAATGAAACAACTAGGAAAAGCAAAACAAAAGTGCGACTAAATTTTTGATTGATTGAAAATTTGACAAGATGATAGGCGACAAAAAAAGAAACTAAAATGAAGCTAAAAACAAATAAAGCATAAAGACCAATGACAATGACAAGCATAAATAGATAATATAAAAAAATTAAATTAAAATAAATAAAATTCAAACCACCTTGTCTGGAAATTTAATGCCCAAATGTTTATAAGCCGATTCAGTGGCAACTCTTCCGCGTGGAGTGCGAGTGAGAAAACCGATTTGCAAAAGATAAGGCTCATAAACATCTTCGATGGTTTTTATTTCTTCCGAAGTAGCAGCGGCAACAGTGGAAAGTCCCACTGGACCGCCACCGAATTTTTCAATAATCGTGCGCAATATATGTTTATCGGCCGGTTCAAGTCCCAACTCATCAACATCAATCATTTCCAAAGCTTCTCTGGCACGGACGCTATCAATTGTGGTGTAATTTTTTATTTGAGAAAAATCCCGCACTCGTTTCAAAAGACGATTAGCAACGCGAGGTGTGCATCTGGCACATTTAGCAATTTCAGAAAGTCCTGTGTCTTCAACGGGCACGGCTAAAATTTTTCCGGAACGACGCAAAATTCTTTCTATTTCACCAGTTTCATAAAATTCCAAACGATGAATGGCACCAAAACGATTTCGCAGTGGATTGGAAAGTGATCCCAGTTTTGTGGTTGCTCCAATCAGGGTAAATTTTGGCAAATCCAATTGAATGGTGCGTGCTGATGGACCTTTGCCAATAACAATATCTAATTTAAAATCTTCCATGGCCGGATAAAGCACTTCCTCGATGGATTTATTTAAGCGATGAATTTCATCAATAAAAAGAATATCGCCGTCTTGCAAATTTGTGAGAATGGATCCAAAATCACCAACTCTTTCAATCGCTGGACCAGAAGTCGTTTTAATGCTTACGCCCAATTCTTTGGCGATAATATTAGCCAGCGTTGTTTTGCCTAATCCGGCCGGACCATATAATAGAACATGTTCAATTTGTTCTTGTCTTTTTTTGGCAGCTTGAATAAGAATATCCAGATTTTTTTTAACTTTCTCTTGTCCAACATATTCCAAAAAGCTTTGCGGACGCAAAGTATTGTCTAGATTCAAGTCTTCAATTTGTTCGTGGGAGTTTGTAATCATTAAAAACAGTATATACCTGATTTGACAAAACTCCAAGGACATGCTAGATTGACAAGTCAGTGTTTTATTATTTTTATTAAAAAACAGTGGCTAGCAGTAAATTGCAGGCAATTGGTGACTTCTATCTTTTGTCATCAATATGGGGAACTTTTTTCAAGACATGGGTAAAATGGTTAGTTTGCTCTTAGCAAATTGGCTGAGTTATTCCTCGATACAGTTCCTTTTCTTGGGCTCCTAGTTCGAGAGTTTTGCCTGCAGATTATTACTAAATTTCGGTTACTCGCTCCACCTCTTCTAATGTTGTTTCACCTTCCAACACTTTCAAAATTCCATCTTGTGGCATTGTGATCATGCCTTCTTCCATGGCTTTTTGATTAAGTTCTGAAGTAATAGCTCCACGCATAATTGCTTCTTGAATTTCACGCGAGAGCAAAAATATTTCACTAATTGTTGTGCGACCCTTATAGCCAATGTGATTGCATTTATCACAGCCATTGGGTTTATATATTTCGGTTAATTGCGGAATTTCAACTTGTGTTTTTGGACTAATAGTTTTTAGGACTGTTTCGATTTTTTGTTTTTCTTCTTCAGTGGGAGCAATTTTTGTTTTGCAATCACAAAGAGTGCGCACAAGTCGTTGTGCGATAAAAGCATTAACACCAGAGACAATATCTTCCGGTTTCACGCCCATATTGAGCATTCTGGCAACTGCGCCAGAAGCATTATTGGTATGCAAAGTAGAAAGCACAAGATGACCAGTTAGCGCTGCTTGAACAGCAATTAGCGCCGTTTCATTATCGCGGATTTCACCAATCATCATAATATCTGGATTTTGACGAAGCAGAGCCCGAAGAGCTGTGGAAAAAGTATAACCATCTTTTTCACTAACAGGAGTTTGCAAAATTCCTTCCATTTGATATTCAATTGGATCTTCCACGGTGATGATTTTTATTTCTGGATTTTTAATTAAATTTAAAATAGCATAGAGCGTTGTCGTTTTTCCACTACCAGTTGGTCCGGTATTTAAAACCACACCATTGGGTTTTGAAACTTCTCGTTTAATTTTTTCCAGATTTTGTTTTCTGATGCCCAGCTTGTCCAAGTTTAATTCCACAGAAGATTTACTGAGTAGTCGCATTACAACTGTTTCACCAAAACCACCAAGAATAATTGAAACACGAATGTCAACTGATTTTTCTTTTAATTCAACTAACTCTTCATCAAAACTAATACTAAAACGACTATCAATGACGCCTTGTCTCGCCTCTGTTTTTACACCACTGAGCAATTTAATTTGTCCTAGAAAAGTTGTATATTCCGTGAGTGGAAGTGAAGCGACTGTTTGCAAAATTCCATCAATACGAAAACGAATCTTAACACTTTCCTTTTCCGGTTCAATATGAATATCTCCAACACCAAGAATTTGAGCGGCGGAAAAAATAATTTTTATGGTATCGGTGATTTTTGTTCCCGTTAAAAGTGTTTGCATTTTGGAAAAATCATTTACGCAAGCTTCTGTTTTAGTATAAAATTCTTTTTTAATGGGCAAGCTACTTCCCAACAATTGAGACATTAATTTTTCATAGATATTTTCTAAAAATTCTCCTTGACCGGTCACTTTTTTTACTTCGTCGATTGAAGTGATGCCCGTAACAGCTTTTAGGATTCCATCTTGAAGCATTGTCACCATACCTTCTTCCAGAACGGCCATTGTGATTTCTGTTTCTCCAGCTAAATCAAGAATTAATTTTTCTGTTTCGGGACTGAGCGTTAATACTTCAAAAATTCCCATACGACCTTTATAGCCGGTATTGCCACATTTGAGACAGCCTTTTGGTCGATAAAGTTTTTCAATATTTTTAGGAATATCTACTTTAGCTCGGGGAGAAATAATGGATAATACTTTTTTTAATGAGTCGGTGGTTTCTTTGGCTGGTATATATTCTTCTTTGCAGTCACAGAGTTTTCGCACTAAGCGTTGTCCAATAATGGCATTAACGGCTGGTGCAATAAAAGATGGTTTAACACCCATTTCAACGAGACGAGGAATGGAAGCGATCGCACTATTTGTGTGAAAGGTGGAAAGCACGAGATGACCAGTGAGGGCAGAATTAATAGCAATGTCAGCAGTTTCATCATCACGAATTTCACCAACCAAAATAATATCTGGATCTTGTCGCACAATTGCCCGCAGACCAGTAGCAAAAGTATAACCACGCGATCTTTCGATTTGAGTTTGAGAAACGCCTTTTAGTTGATACTCAATCGGATCTTCAATCGTAATAATTTTTTTGTCCGGCGTATTTAATTTATTGATGATGGCGTAAAGTGTTGTTGTTTTTCCACTGCCAGTTGGTCCTGTTGTGAGAATCATGCCATTAGGGGCTTCAATTTGTCTTTGAATTATTTCATAAGCAAGGCCTTGCAAGCCCAACTGTTCAATATTAACTTTAATTGAATCAGGATCAAGAAGTCGCATTACAATTGATTCGCCAAAACTGCCAGGAATAGAAGATGCACGAATGGCAATTTTTTTGTCCGCCAAATTAACTTCAAATGTTCCGTCTTGGGCCATATCGGCTAGATTAAGTTTCATGCCAGACATCATTTTAATTCTGGTGGCAATTCTTTTATGGATATTTAATGGAAAAAAAGCCACATCTTGCAAAACACCGTCAATACGATAACGCAAGCGGAATTCGTTTTCTCCCGGCTCAATATGCACATCAGATGCTCCGAGTGTGTATGCTCCGGCCATCATAATATTCATTACCTCGGTTATAGGCATTTCTTTGACTCTTTCTTTGAGCGTGACTAAATTTTTAAGAGCCACTTCAAACGCACTTAAATCTTTGTCAGAAATAGTTAAATTTAATTGATCAAGAACTTCAGAAAAAATAATCTTTTTATATTTTTCTAAAACTTTTTCAAAGTTGTAGTGAGAAATAACAAAGAGTTTTATTTTTACTCCTAACTTTTCAGAAAAATTTTTGAGAAATTCTTTTGTAGCTTCTTTTGTTGGATCAGTCGCAACAACTGTCACGAGTTTGCCCTTTCTTTGAATAGTGGCTATGCTAAATTTTCGTGCATCTTGTTCGGTTAATAATTTCAAGCTATCAACAGAAATAGGCACGATATTGGTGTCAATATAAGGCAATTCAAGCGTGTCAGCAAATTTAGATGTCTCTTCTTCTTCTGAGTGATGTTGCACATTCGCAACTAATTTATTGGAAATAGCTTTTTTTTCTTCTTCTGTTCCAGTGGCCTTCTTTGTAATTTTTATCATATTTTTTTAGACTCATTAACTACGCAAATTTTATTTTTAATAACTTTATTTTTATTTTAGCATGAAAACAAAAAACAAAAAACAAGCTAATTTTTTTAAGCTTGTTTTTTAAAAATTCTTCTCGTGTTTAGATATTTTCAATTTTATCTTGAATGATTTTTGCTACCAAGGATAAATCGCTCTCGGGTAATTTAATTTTCAAAAATTCAGCATGAGTTGGGACATTAAAAAGTGTTGCAAGTTTTCGTAAAAGTTCAATATCACTAATTCTGATAAAAGCCAATGTGGTAACTGGTGTGTCATTATAGAGGAGCATAAAAATTTGACCATCGCTATAATTTTCTTGTAATTTTTCCAAAATTATTGGCAAGCTTTCTGGTGTATTTCGACTTTGCACAAAATCTTCTAAGGTTAAATTGGCCCAAGCTAATTTAGTTTTTTCTTCCCAATTTAGCTTACTCATAACTCGCCCAAGTAATTTTAATATAGCAAGTGGCTGTGTTTTATAGAGCCAACGAACGATGCCTTGTTGATCAGCGCCTTTATCCATAAGATCAGCTGCTGCTAAAAGAGCTTTTGGTGTGGTGTTTTTCTTTTGAAAATTTCCAGTTGCACCAATAATTCCCGTCATAAGACAAGTGGCAATATTTTTATCAAAACTGGAAGGAGAAATATTTTCTAAACTTGATTTTAGAATTTCCGCACAAGATGAAGCTGTAATATCAACCAAATTAATCTGACCAAAATTTTCATTGTTACTATGATGATCAATATTAATTACCGGCACTTCAAAAAATAAGTCAGAATTATTAAGATAAAGATTTCCCAGGCTTTCTAAATCTGGACTGTCAAAAACAACAATTAAATCATATTTGAATTTGGCTAAAATAAAAGAAAAGTCGCGTGGATCAATCGAGCCTTTTTCTGGAGTAAGATAAACATTGAAAGCCGTACCAATTGTTTCTTGACGCAAGCCAAGAATTTTGTTGCGACTAGTATCAAAAGACAAAACAAATTCTCGTGCACCAGAGATTTCAGTAGTAATGTTTTTTGGGTGAGGAAGAAAATTGAATTTATTTTCAGCCAGTGGCTTAATTGAAACAATCGTGGCAAGAATATTATTATTTTCCAGAAAAAAGTTTAACGCCCAGGCACTTCCGATAGCGTCAAAACCCGGATTATCAGGCATAAATATAATTACATTTTTGGCATTCGTAATAAATTTGTGAAATTGTTCTTGGGGTGGCAGACTCATAGGGAAAAATGAAAATTAGCTTTCTAGGTAGTATTCCAAGGTAGCAAGGTTTAATAGTAGTGTCAAATATTCGCATCATCAAGCTAGCTCAATAAAAAATTGTGGGTAATATTTTTTAAGAATATTTTTTGCTCGAAGTGCGGTTTTTTTTGTGGAAAAAATTCCAAAAACCGTCGGTCCTTTTCCACTAATCGAAGTGCCTATTGCACCAAAAGTTAACAACGCTTTTTCCAGAGTTTCAATTTCAGGATATTTTTTCTTAGCGATAATTGAAAAATCATTATATAAACAGTTATTTTTTATAAATGCTTGAGAGATATTTTTTCTATTAAAATCATTCATGAAAATTAAATCTTGATCTAACTGGGAATATGCCCATGGCGTGGAAATTTCACCAGCCGGATTGATTAATAAAATATTTAATTGGGGAAATTTTTTCAGTGGTTTAATTTTTTCGCCCATTCCAGAAATATAAGCCACAGTAGCTTTGGAAATAAAAAAAGGAATATCTTTTCCCACTGCACTGGCAAGTTCCACAAGTTTTTTTTCGGATAAAATATTTTTATAATAAGCATTAAGTGCCAAAATTACCACGGCACCATTAGAACTGCCTCCACCCATGCCAGAAGCAAGTGGAATATTCTTTTTAATTTTTATTATCAATCCCACTCGTTGTTTTGTTGCTTTAAAAAATTGTTCGGCGATTTTCCAGCAAATATTTTTTTCGTCTTTTGGAACCGCCGGATTATCACAAATAATTTCAATGCCGGTTTTATTTTCAGCAAAAATAATTTCAATTTCATCAAAAAGATTCTTTGTTTTAAGCATAATAGTGCGAAGTTCATGAAAACCATTAGGCAGTTTTTTTATTACTTCCAGCGTTAAATTTATTTTGGCTGGAGATTGGGCTTTAATTTTTTTCATCTTTGATTAAGCTAATAATTACAAATACTTGCATGCCCTCGCCTTTTCCAAAACTAGTCAATTCCTCACCAGTCGTTGCATTGATGCCAATTTTATTTTTCTCTAGTTTTAATATTTTAGCCAAGTTGTTTTTAATTTGCTCTTCGAGTGGAAGAATCTTGGGTTTTTTAGCTTCAATTGAAACGCCTAAATTATTAATAACATAGCCAGCTTCTTTGATGTGAACTAGTGCGATTTTTAAATATTCGCCACTGTTGGTGATGCCATTTTTGCAAAGTTCATCAGCATAAACTGAAAAAAAACTTCGACCCAAGGCTTGTTCGATAGCCGAACAAAGTGCGTGCAAAATTAAATCGCCATCTGAATTGGCTTCCAAGCCTTTTTCGCCTGCAATTTCCAAGCCACCTAAAATTAATTTTTTATGCTCATCTTTTGAAAATCGATGAGAGTCTTGTCCAAAGCCAATACGAAACATAAATTTTTTTAACGCTTTTTCAGAATTATTTTGGCCAATTCCAGATCAAGCGGTGTTGTTAGTTTAAAATTATTTTTTGAAGCTTCAATTATTTTGACTTTCCCTCCCAATCTTTCCACCAAACTAACATCGTCTGTGCCCAAGAAATTTTCCGTGTTAGCTTTTTGAAAAGCTTTTTTGGCGAGGGTAAATTTAATCGCTTGAGGAGTTTGCATATTCCAAAGTTTTGATCGGTCCAGCACTTGCATAGAAATTCCATGAGCATTGACTTCACGAATTGTATCTTTAGTTTTGTGCGCCACGGCACAAGCTCCGCGTTTCTTGGCTTCAGCAATACAAGCAGAAATCTCCGCCTGAGTTACAAAAGGATTTGCTCCATTGTGAAAAAGTAAAATCAAGTTAGCTTTATTTTGTTTATTCTTATCAGCAAAACTATCCACAAAATCAATTCCAGCATAACTAGAATCTTGCCTTTCTTTTCCGCCAGAAATTATGCTTAAGATTTTTTTAAATTTATATTTTTTCACAATCTGCTTAAAAAAAAGCTTGTCTTTTTCTCCCACAACTAAAACTATGCCATCAATATCCTTGGCTTTGTCAAATATTTCCAGTGCATAAAAAATAATCGGCTTTCCTCCGAGCGTTATCAGCGTTTTATTTTTCCCTGCTTCCATTCTTTTTCCAATACCAGAAGCTAGGATAATTGCAATATGCATAAAATTAAAAAAAGACGATTAAGTTGATTTCAGTGTAGTGGATGAATATTGATTTTGCAAGCTTGCCAAAAAACAAAATCTGTATTAGTATCACTTGAACCTATAAAAATAAAAGGAGGTGCAAGATGGCTAAAAAGCCAATTGAAAAAAAATCATCAGAATTTAAAAAAATTACTGATGAAGAAAAGAGAAAGATTATGGAAGGCGATGGCATCGTGGTTGATGTCGTCGCTATGCTAGAAATAGCATTAGAAAGGGAAAGAATAAAAAGGAGAAAAAAAATGCTTCCAAAATCATAATAGGAAGCAAAAAATAACCCATAACAAAAATTTATTGTTATGGGGTTTTTTCTTTTTGAATTTTTTGTATATTTTCCAGTGCTTCTTGTGTCGTCTTGAGCATTTTTTTATAAACATTATAACCAATCTGGTCATCAGAGTTATTTCGCTCAATAATAGTAGATTGAGATTCTTCAATACAACTTAATTGCATTTCTAATTCACCAATCATTTGTCTAATAAATGATTTACTGAAGTTGCTATTGCTAAATATTTCACTAGCATTATTGTTTTTAATTACATCCAAAGTAAGCTCTGCTAGATTATCAAATTGTTCTGAGGTGAGTGCGATCACAACTCTTGGAGCACGGACTGATCGCGGTCTGTTTTCGCCATTTTTAAAATGACCATATTTAAGTTCTCCCAACTTGCCATCTTGTGTAATATTTGTAATCGTTTTTTGGGTTTTGCTGTAAGTGCGATCAAAATTATCTGAAACCGTTAAGTCAATACTAACGCGAAATTTTTTGCCATCTTCCTTAGTGCCTTCTAGGATAAAATCGATAGAACCTATGCGATCATCATACTCACCAGTTTTAATGAGCTGAATTTCGCTACAAGTAGTCTTGAAAAAGTGTTCACCAAATTCTTCAAATAATTTCTCGAACATATCGCCTCTGTCTGTATGATCACGCGATGATGCCGTTTCTCTTGCCCTTAAAACTTTTTTAATATCTTTTAGTATATCTTCCTCTGTGTGGCCTTTTTCAGGATTCACAAAACTCATTAGTTCGCTTTGTAAGTCAGGTTTTTTAACTTCTGCTTTTTGTTTAAAATACGCCAAGAGCTCATCACCAGCCTTAGTGAGCTTTCGTTCAGTGGCTAAAATATTTCCCAAAAATTGATTTTCAATGTTATTTGCCATGTATTTTTTTAAAATTATTATAAATTAAGTATAACATAGCTTGCCAAAAAGCAAAAAAACTTTATTCTTCGGGCTAATTTTAAGTTGTTGCGATTTTCCACAAAGCTTCAAACCAAGCCTTGTTCATTTCATAAATATTTTTATCTTCAATTAAGATTGAAATAGTACTGTCTTTATTAAAGAGTTGATAAGATATTTTTCCGTCATAAATTTGAATATCCGACTTAAAAGAGTCCAAAACATCATTTAAATAGCGAATTTCCGTTATGGCAGAATATTTATCATCCGCTGTGCCAAAGGTCATTTCCGGTTTTTTGCCTGTTCTAATAATTCTTTTTTTGATGCCTTTATTTTTTCGTTTTCTTTTATACTCATCATTAATAGCTTTAAATTTTTCTTCCTCTTGCATCGCATTAGTATTTATGAAAAGCAAAATTTCTGTTTGGCTAGTGAGCGTATCGTCAAGAATTTTTTGGATGCCTTCTTCGCCTTCATAAAACTTAATGCCCGGTTTATTGAGTGTAATATTATAACTAGAAATGAGACTAGGCAAAGTGTCTGCGAAAGTTTTTTTATTTTGATTTAGTTCAATTTCTTTATGTTCAAATATCTTTTCCAAATTGCGTGGATGCGTGGCACGCCATTTTGTTACGCCTTTTTCTTGCTCAATTTTTTCCACCAAATTAAGCACCAAAAGTTCTTCCAACGCTTTATAGGCCACTCCACGCGGATGATTAGCAATTTTCGCCACAGCACTAGCTTTCGTTTCGCCATATTCTAAAAGACCATCCATCACAGCGGATTGAGTTTTAGTGAGGCCGAATTTTTGTAATTGATCTTGAAACATAAAATTTATTTTTTTTAAACCACTTTTTTTAAAAACCAATTCTCTTCTTTGGTTCAGTGTCTTCTTTCATCATTCGTGCGATCATCTGAAAAATAACTTTAAAACTTTTGTCATATTTATTTTCCATCAGTTCCACTTTTTCTCGCAGTTGTTTATGAGTGGACAAAATTTCTCGCAATCTTACAAAAGTCCGCACAACCTGAATGCTAACAGCTACAGCTTTTTTACTTTTAAGAATAGCAGAAAGCATTGCAACGCCTTGCTCGGTGAAAACAATAGGTAGCCATCTCAATCCTTGTTTATCACTTTTGGACATCACAATTTGTGATCTCCAAATTTCAAGTTCTTTTTTATTTAGCTGAAACATAAAATCCGCAGGAAATCGGTCCAAGTTTCTTCTTACTGCTTGTTTGAGCATTCTAGTTTCCACGCCATAAAGCTCTGCCAAATCACGGTCGAACATTACTTTTTCTCCGCGGATAAAATAGATCTGGCTGATTATTCGTTCATCAGGAACGAGCGATTTTTTTTCTTTTTTTAGCATAGTTTTTAATTTTTTATGCATTTTATACCATAATATTAGCAGGTTTTGCAATCTTTGTCAATATTCAAAATGACAATCTGCAAGTGATTATAAGCCAAAAATGTTGTTTGTGTTAGGCGATTAGATGACAAAAGCCAAAAAATGCCATTGTTTCTATGGACAGATTGTGATTATCCTGCTATACTACGCAGTCAAGATGAATCACCAAAAAACAAAGGTGAGCGAAGAAGAGAGAATCTTCACTTGATAAGACAAAGTTCTTTTAATCAAAAAATGTATCCCAATCGTCAAGATATCTCTACTATTTCCGAAAGGAGAGAAAGAGCCCAAGACGAAAGCGATCATTGAATGGCACAAAGAAACAACCAGCATACCAAATTCCT
>JBAXKA010000001.1:0-74493 GCA_037137555.1 Candidatus Moraniibacteriota bacterium | reverse complement strand
GTGTATAATGTTTTATATAGTTTATTTTATATAGTTGAGTTTAAAATGCTGAATAAAAAACAATAGGTTAATTTAATACTTTAATATAAATCTCATTTAAACTATTATTTCTTGGGTGAGCCACAGAGAAATAATAGAAATATGAGCGGTATTTGTATGCTTAATGTTCCAAAGAGTTTGAAAGTAAAAGATGCTTTCGGTGTGCAGTCTTCTCTCTCCAAGAGAAAGTTTTTCAAATCAATGTCAATGGTATCTTTGCCAAACTTGATTGAGGTTCAATCTAATTCCTATAACTGGCTTTTGGAAAAAGGCTTGCGAGAACTTTTGGATGAAGTAAATCCAATCGTTGATTTTACCGAAAAAGATTTAGAGCTGTCTTTTAAAGAATATTATTTGGATGAGCCAAAGTATAATGAAGTTGTGGCGAAAAATAAAAATATTTCTTATGAAGCACCACTTCGTTGCAAGGCGCAACTTTTGATTAAGAAAACTGGCGAAGTGAAAGAGCAAGAAATTTATTTTGGAGATTTTCCTTTGATGACTGATCGGGGAACTTTTATTATCAATGGTGTGGAGAGAGTAGTGGTTAGTCAAATCATTCGTAGCCCTGGCGTGTTCTTTTCGATGGATTATCAAAAAGGCAAAAAATTATTTGGGGCAAAAATTATTCCTAATCGAGGTGCTTGGCTTGAAATTGAAACCGATGCGGAAGGGGCTATTTATGTTAAAATCGATCGTAAAAGAAAAGTGGCAATCACTTCACTTTTGCGAGCTTTTGGCTATGGAACTGATGCGAAATTATTGGAAACTTTTAGTGATATTGATAAAGGCGAAGTATCTTTTATCGAAGAAACAATCAAAAAAGATATTGCTAAAAATCAAGGTGAGGGTTACAAGGAAGTTTATCGCAGAATTCGTCCAGGTGATTTGGCGACAGAATCAAATGCTAAACAAGTGATTGATTCAATGTTTTTTAGTTTTGAAAAATATGACTTCGGTGCTGTTGGGCGTTATCGTTTAAATCAAAGACTGGAAGTTGAATCACCAAATGATGAAGCTCATCGAATTTTGACACATGACGATTTAGTTTTGATTATTAAAGAAATTATTCGATTAAATAATGATCCACAATCAGTTGCTGATGATATCGATCATCTTGGTAATCGACGGGTGCGATCAGTGGGAGAATTGGTGCAAAATAAATTGCGAGTTGGTTTCGCCAGAACAGCCCGAAATATCAAAGATCGCATGAGTACTTGTGATTTGGAAACGGTTGTGCCAGGACAATTGGTTAATTCACGACCAATCGCGGCTTCGATTAAAGAATTTTTTGCCAGCTCACAACTTTCTCAATTTATGGATCAAGTCAATCCATTAGCAGAGCTTGAACATAAACGAAGAATTAGTGCGATGGGTCCAGGCGGATTGACACGAGAACGCGCTGGATTTGAAGTGCGTGATGTGCATCATTCGCATTATGGAAGAATTTGCCCAGTGGAAACTCCTGAAGGACCAAATATTGGTCTTGTGGGACATTTGGCAACCTACACAAAAATCAATCAATATGGTTTTCTAGAAACACCTTATTTGCAAATTAAAAAAGAAGTGGAAAATAATATTGAAGAACTAGAAAATAGAATTATTGATGAAGATATTGCTGGCATTATTTCTGGAACATTGCTAGACAAAAATAATCTTAAAAAAATTACGGAACTAAAAAGCCAAAAAACAATCAAAGTCAAGCCGTTTGTGAGTAAAGAAATTGATTATATTAATGCAACAGTCGAAGATCGTAAAATTATTACTTATGCGGGCATTAATATTGACGAATTTGGTAATATTTTGGATGCAGTCGTTGGTGCGAGAGTGAAAGGCAATACCACTGAAATTGAAGCGACAAAATTGGACTATATCGATGTTTCAGCCAAGCAATGTATTTCTGTGGCAACTTCACTGATTCCTTTTTTGGAACATGACGATGCCAACCGTGCTCTTATGGGATCGAACATGCAACGACAAGCTGTCTCTTGCGTGAAACCACAAGCTCCGCTCGTGGGAACTGGTATTGAAGATAAGGCGGCGGTTGATTCGGGACAAGTAGTTGTGGCAAAAGCGGATGGAGAAGTGACAGAAGTGGACGCTGATCATATTATTATCAAAGAAGAAGCTCCCGTTGGTGCAAAAAAACCTTTTATCAAACGCGATTATCATTTGCAAAGTTTTGTTAAATCGAATGCTTTTACTTCCATGAATCAAGTGCCTCGTGTGATGAAAGGCGATATGATTAAAAAAGGTCAACTTTTGGCCGATGGTGCTTCAACTGATCATGGCGAACTTTCATTAGGACAAAATATTGTAGTAGCATTTATTCCTTGGGAAGGTTCTAATTATGAAGATGCGATTATTATTTCAGAAAAATTAGTGCAAGATGATCGTTATAGTTCAATTCATATTGAAGATTTTTCTATTGATGTGCGTGATACAAAACTGGGACCGGAATTGATTACGAGGGATATTCCTAATATCGGAGAAGAAAGGCTGAAAAACTTGGACGAAACTGGTATTATTGTGATTGGTGCTGAGGTGGCTTCTGGTGATATCCTAGTTGGAAAGATTTCTCCTAAGGGTGAAGGCGATTTAACTTCAGAGGAAAGATTATTGCGGGCAATTTTTGGAGAAAAATCTCGTGATGTTAAAGACAGCTCACTCTATCTTCCACATGGTGAATATGGAAAAGTCGTGGATATCAAAATATTTTCTCGCGAACAAGGTGATAAACTTTCAACGGGTGTAATTCAACAAATTCAAGTTTCCGTGGCACAACTGAAGAAAATTTCTGTGGGAGATAAATTGGCTGGACGACATGGAAATAAAGGTGTGATTTCACGAATTGCTCCAGTGGAAGATATGCCCTATTTACCAGATGGAACACCAGTGGACATGATTCTTAATCCCTTGGGAGTAGCTTCTCGTATGAACATTGGACAAATTTTGGAAACGCATCTTGGTTGGGCAGCATTAAAATTAGGCTATAAAGCAGCGACTCCAGCACTGGAAGGTGTAACTGAAAAACAAATCAAAGCAGAATTGAAAAAAGCTGGTCTGCCGGAAAGTGGAAAAGTGCGATTGGTTAATGGACGATCGGGTGAACTTTTTGATAACGAATCAACTGTTGGTGTGATGTATGTTATGAAATTGCATCATCTTGTGGATGATAAAATTCATATGCGTTCGATTGGACCATATTCTCTGATTACACAACAACCATTGGGAGGAAAAGCTCAATTTGGTGGACAGCGATTTGGAGAAATGGAAGTATGGGCGCTAGAAGGTTATGGTGCATCATACACACTGCAAGAAATGCTCACAATCAAATCTGATGATCAAATGGGACGATCAAAAGCCTATGAATCAATTATCAAAGGTGATCCAATTAAGAGTCCTAATGTGCCAGCCTCTTTTCATGTGTTGGTCAGCGAACTTAAAGGTCTCGGATTAAATGTTGAATTGAATGAAGCTAGTGCTGATGGCAATGCTGATGTTGATGAGATTCGCGTGAATAAAAATGACGAAAGTATTTCATAAATTTTTTTTGAAGTAATTTGTAGTTTGTAATACTGGAAGAAAAAAATAATTTCACCGTATTGCAAATTAACCAATTACCACTCTTATTATGATGGAGTCAATTACTAATACTAAAACCAGCAATTTCAGTAGCATCCGGCTTAAAATTGCAAGTCCTGCGGAAATTTTGGATTGGTCTAATGGTGAAGTTACCAAGCCAGAGACAATCAACTATCGAACGCAACGCTATGAAAAAGATGGACTTTTTTGCGAGAAGATTTTTGGTCCTTCACGGGATTGGGAATGTTATTGCGGAAAATACAAACGAATTCGCTACAAAGGTATCGTTTGCGATAAATGCGGAGTGGAAGTAACAAGAAGCGTTGTTCGCCGAGAGCGAATGGGACATATTAAATTGGCTGTGCCAGTTTCGCATATTTGGTTTTTGCGTGGAGTGCCATCAAAAGTTGGTCTGGCGCTTGGAATGGGCGTGCAAGATTTGGAGCGAGTAATTTATTTTTCCAGTTATGTTATTTTGAGTGTGGATGAATCAGAAAAAGAAAGAGCACTGGCTCAAATCGAGCAAGAAGTTAAATCAAAGCAAAAAGAATTAGAGAAAAATTTTCAAGATGATGATGAAAAGAGAAAAAATAAGCAAGAAGGACTAAAAGAAATTTATCGTTCTTCAAAAGAAGAGTTGAAAAGTCTGCGTAAATTTCAAATTATTTCTGAAGTAGAATATTTTAATCTTTCTTCTCGTTATGGTCAGGTTTTTACAGCCGGAATTGGTGCTGAAGCAATCAGAAAGCTATTGGAAGAGTTGAATATGGAGGAAGAAATTCATAAATACAAGGAAATGCTAAGTGGTGATGAAGAAATTACGGACAGAAAGAAAGTAATGAAAAGAATCAAGCTCTTGAATGGTTTAGTAAATGCAAAACTAAAACCAGAATGGATGCTTCCGGTCATTATTCCTGTAATTCCTCCTGATCTTCGTCCGATGGTGGCATTGGATGGTGGTCGTTTTGCAACATCTGACATTAATGATCTTTATCGCCGAATTATCAATCGCAACAATCGTTTGAAAAAATTAATGGAGATTGGTGCGCCGGAAGTGATTACACGCAATGAAAAACGCATGTTACAAGAAGCAGTCGATGCACTGTTTGATAATAGTGCACGAAAATCACAAGTGAGTGTGGCCGCTTCAACAGGACAAAGAAGACCATTAAAATCTTTGGCCGATACTTTGAAAGGCAAGCAAGGTCGTTTTCGTCAAAATCTTTTGGGAAAACGAGTGGATTATTCTGGACGAAGTGTGATTGTTGTCGGACCAAAATTAAAATTGCATCAATGTGGATTGCCCAAGAAAATGGCATTGGAACTTTTCAAACCATTTATTATCAATAAATTAATTGAACGAGAATTAGCCTATAATGTTCGTAGCGCCGGAAAAATGGTCGAAGCCGAATCAGAAGAAGCCTATGATATTTTGGATGAAATTATTTCGCATCATTATGTCTTATTAAATCGTGCTCCAACTTTACATCGTCTTTCAATTCAAGCTTTTCAACCAGTATTAATTGAAGGTAAAGCCATTCAAATTCATCCAATGGTTTGTTCAGCGTTTAATGCTGACTTTGATGGTGACCAAATGGCCGTGCATGTTCCATTGACAGATAAGGCGCGTTGGGAAAGTGCAAATTTAATGCTTTCGGCTAAAAATCTCTTGAAACCAGCTAGCGGTGAGCCAATTATTACACCAACTTTGGATATGGTTTTAGGTTGTTATTATATTACACATATTCTTGCTGGAGCACGAGGTGAAGGCAGAATTTTTGGTTCAGCTGATGAAGCAATCTTGGCAGAAGAGCTTGGCCATGTGGATGTGCGAGCCAAAATAACAGTGCGTTTGCATGGTGAAATGCTAGAAACATCAATTGGAAGAATTAGATTAAATCAAATTATTCCTAATGAAATTGGTTTTCAAAATTACGAAACAACTAAAAAAGAATTAAAATTATTAGTGGCAAAAGTTTTGGAGGTTTGTGGTCAAGAAGCCACGGCAATTTTTGTGGATGAAATTAAAAATCTGGGATTTGCTTCCGTAACAAAATCTGGCATCAGTTGGGGCATGGATGATCTTAGTGTGCCAACGGATAAGAAAGAAATAATGGCAGAAGCCGAAAAGAAAATTGATATAATTAAAAAACAATATAATTTGGGATTATTGACCGAAGGAGAAAGAAAAGGCAAAGTGATTGAAGTCTGGAATGAAACTAAAAATAAAATCACTGATCGTGTGCGAGAATCGATGGACAAAGAAGGCCCAGTTTATTCAATGGTTTATTCTAAGGCTCGTGGTAGCGAATCGGTTGTTGTGCAGATGGCTGGAATGAAAGGGCTTATGGCAGGACCAACAGGCGAAACAATCGAGTTGCCAATTAAAAGTTGTTTCAAAGAAGGTATGAATGTTTTGGAATATTTTATTTCAACGCATGGAGCCAGAAAAGGTATGGCCGATACTGCTTTGCGAACTGCGACTGCTGGTTATTTGACGAGACGACTTGTTGATGTGGCACAAGATGTGATTGTGCGAGAAGCGGATTGTCATGACAGCGAAGGAGCTTATATCTACAAAGAAGATTCTGATCGAATTGGACAAAATTTTGCTAGTCGTGCTGTGGGAAGAGTTTTGGCAGAAGATATTGTGGATGCCAAAGGCAAAGTTGTTGTGAGCGCAGGAAGTTTAGTCACAAAAGAAGAGGGTGAATTGATTGAAAAAGTTTTGCCAGAAAAAATTAAAATCAGAACTGTGGCAACTTGTAAAACTCCACGCGGAGTATGTCAAAAATGTTACGGAATGGATTTGGGGCGAGGACATCTCGTGGAAATTGGTCAAGCAGTGGGAATTGTGGCGGCGCAAGCAATTGGCGAGCCAGGAACGCAACTTACTATGCGGACTTTCCATATTGGAGGTATTGCAGGATCGGATATTACACAAGGCCTTCCTCGTGTGGAAGAAATTTTTGAAGCGCGTCCACCAAAAGGGGAGGCGATTATTTCAGAAATTGATGGCAAAGTTTTGGACATTGAAAGTACTGATAAATCAGTGATTGTTAAAATTGAATCAACCGATGAAGTAAAATTAGTTAAAGAATATCAAATATCAATCGGCAGTACATTGAAAGTTTCTGTGGGAGATCTTGTGGCTATTGGAACACAACTCAGCGATGGACATATTGATCTTAAAAAGCTATATCAAACAATGGGACGAGAAGATGTGCATCGCTATATTACTCGTGAAATTCAAGAAGTGTATGCGGCACAAGGTGAAGGCATTAACGATAAGCATATTGAAGTAATTGTCCGTCAAATGTTTAGTCGTGTTTCTATTATTTCCGAAGGCGACACTGAATTTTTGCCAGGTGATATTTTTGAAATTGACGAATTTAATGAAGCTAATCTGAAAGTAAAAGCTAAATCTGGTGAAGAAGCTGTTGGCGAACGAATTCTTTTGGGAATTACGAAAGTAGCACTTTCCACTGAAAGTTTTCTTTCCGCGGCATCCTTTCAAGAAACAGCTAGAGTGCTAATCAATGCGGCCGTTTGTGGCAAAGAAGATAAATTGCGAGGACTCAAAGAAAATGTGATTATCGGAAAATTAATTCCAGCTGGAACAGGTTTCCTTCAAAAAGCTTAGATAAAATAAGGCAGAGTGAAAAAATAAAAACCACCAACTCAGAATTATTGAGTTGGTGGTTTCGGTTTAATAGGGCAACTGTGAATTGATAATTCGTTGCCAGCTTTCTTTCGTTGCCTTTGGTTTTATGCGCTCAGATCCTTGTTCGCAAAGCTTGCAAGGATATGCCCAATCGCGAAAACGAATATTGGCAATCGCTGTGGTTTCAAAAAAACCAATTTTTGGTACAGGAATCCACCGCACCTCACCGCGATTGATGATCAGCATCTCAATCGGCAAAATAAAAACTTCTTGGTTATGCTTATCTTGCGCTGTGACTATTTCAGTCACAGCTTCGATAAATCCTGTTGCCATCGAACAAAAATCTTCAACAATCAAGATTTTTGCCCCAAGAGACATTTGAGTGATGAGCTTTATTTTGCCTTGATCATTTTTGATCATTTCGGCAAAATTACAATCTAATATCTCGGCAACATCTTGGCCAAGTTTTGTGGCTCCAGTTGGAATTCCGATGACATGATCAGGTTTTGGCAACCTTGTGCGCAAAAATTTTCTGGCAATTTGATGCGCAAAAATTTTGCGAATTTCCGGATAGCTCAAAACCTGATGAGCATTAAGAAATCCGTCACTGCATCGCCCTGACTTTAATTCTGCATGCAGACCAGGGCGTCCTTGAAAAAGAGCATCATAATCATAAAGCCAGAGACCATCAAAAGTTTTGAAAATATGTTCAACCTCCTCCGCACTAATAACTCCGTGAATCTCGCCGTGGTCTAGTTCAAGTAATTGTTTCTTGTCGAGCGTAAGAATGTTCGGCATAATTATTTTCTCCCTTTTTTTGCTTATTTCCAGTACGATTTTTCGCACTGAGTTGTTTTTAAATAACTAAAAAACCTAATTTTAAATTTTATTCAATTCTCCATCCGCTTTCTGTCTCGATAATTTTGCCTTTAATTTCAAAGCCACTAGCAAGTTCATGTCCACCGCCACCAAACTCTGCCGCAAGTTTTGAAACATTAACGCCTTTATATTTTTCACTGCGAAGACTACCCTTGATAATTCCATCATTGCGTTCAGAAAGAACAAGCGAGAATTTGGTGCCAGGAACAGTATTTAAAATAGTAGCAACTTGAGCAATGTCTTCTGTTGTGGCACCAAATTCTTTAATATCTTTTTTTGTGAGAACAGAAGTAATCATACCATTAGCTTGATTGATGCGGGCTCGCTCAAAAGCACGACCCCATAATTTCAAAGTGGAAATTTTCTTGCTATTAAAAGTAGCATTGATTATTTTTCCCATTGAAGCGCCTTTCTTCATTAGTTCAGAAATGATTCCGAGAACATGCGATGTCGTGTTGGAATGTTGTAATATGCCCGTGTCAGCAATAATGCCGAGCATTAAAAAAATAGACATTTCTCTGGTGATTTCAATTTTATTGGAAATAAAAAAATCATAAACCATCTCGCAAACCGATGAATAAGTCGCATCAATAATAGTTATGTCGCCAGCAATCGTGATGTCAGGATGATGATCAACGATAGCCGTAATTATTTCTGTATCAATAAGGGGAAGGATTTTTTCAAAACCGCGTTCAACGCTATCAGCTGCAATAATAAGTTTATATTTTCCCAGATCCAGTTTGTCAGGATGAATAAAAGCCACGGAAGAAAATGAGCTTAAGTAATCTGGAAAAGAATCGAAACAGGCGATATCAACATTTTTTCCCAAAACTTGTATGTATTCTCGCAACGCCAAAACAGATCCGGCAGTATCTCCGTCAGGTCGGCTGTGGGCAAAAAGCAAAATATTTTCTGAGCCACGGATAGCATAATTCAAAGTATGAAATTCTTTGGCAAATTTAGGCATAAGCAAAAAAGCTAAACAGTAATTTTTTCTAGAGTTCTTTCAGCAACTTTTCAATTTTATCCGCTTCGCTTTCCGTGAAATCACTTCTAAATTCAAGGCGAGGAAAAGGTTTAATACGCAGTTTTTGATTGAGAAGTAGCTGGATATTGTGTCGTTCTTTTTCTAGCGTTTTCAGGGCATAAGCAAATTCACTTTCAGGAAAAACACTAATGAACACTCGAGTATAGCGAACATCTGGACTGGTGTCAACCTTGGCAATCGTCAAAAAAACTCCGCTCTTGAGCGAGAGTTCTCTGAGAATAATGTCGTTGACATATTTCCGTACAAGTTCATTAATTTTTGGTAGGCGATTGGCGGGCATAAATTTATAAAACTTTTTTCTTAGGGCTTTCTCTGAAAGAAATTAAAATATCATCAACTTTAATTTTTGTTTCCCCCATAAAAGTAATGCCACATTCATTTGGCATCTTGCAATCATTAACATCAACTTTATTGGATTGCAAATTGCCCATTACGCCTTTGCCAATAATCGTGTCGTTTCTTTCCACTTCCAAAGAAGAATTATTTTCAATGCGACCAGCCGTAACTTTTCCGCCAACAATCATGTCTTTTTTCCCAGTTTTAAAAATAGCGAGGACTTTCATTTTGCCAAAATCTTCTCTTTCGAATTCGTCAGGTAGCATCGCCATCAGACGAGCTTTAATATCATCAATTAGTTCATAAATAATTTTATAATTTTTCACCAAGACATTACTAGCATCTGCCATTCTTTTGGCAACCGGAGTAATTTCAACATTAAAACCGAAAATAATTGATTTAGAGCTTCCAGCAAAACGCACATCTGATTCCGTAATATTACCAACGCCAGTGCCAACATAATCAATGGCAACTTTGTCAGATTTTATTTCGCTCAGTATTTGTTGGATTGCTTCTAGTGAACCATGGACATCGGATTTAATAATAATATTTAATTTAGCAATTTTTTCATTAGCAAGACTGGAATAAATTTTTTCTGTGTTTAGGTTTGATCCACTTTCAGCATGAGAAAATATTTTTGCTTCATTTAATTTCGCTTGACCAATAGATTTTGAAGCTACAACTTGCAAAATGTCATTAGAATTAGGCGTGGCATGCAAACCAATTAAACTAACCGGCGTGCCAGGCAAAGCCAGAGCAATTCTTTTTCCCATAAAATCTTCTAGTCGGCGCACCCGTCCAAAAGTATTTCCAGCGATAACATCTTGACCTTCTTTCAGGATTCCGGTTTTGACTAAGATAGTTGAAACAGGACCTTTATGTGGATCGAGATGCGCTTCCAGAATTATTCCAAGGGCTGTTCGTTCTTGATTAGCTTTAAATTCTTCCACTTCAGCAATCAATAAAATATTATCTAAAAGATCATCAATGCCAATATTTTGCTTAGCACTAACTTTCGATGAAAGCACTTGTCCACCCCATTCTTCAAGCAGGATTCCATTTTCGGCCAATTCTTGTTTGACTCGTTGAATATTAACACCCGGTTTATCAATTTTATTAATGGCAACAACAACTGGAATTTTTTTTGCCAAAAGATATTCAATTACTTCTTTGGTTTGTGGTCGCACTCCATCATCAGCTGCCACAACTAAAACGGCAATATCAGCGAGACTAACTCCGCGTTCACGCATTGCAGAAAAAGCTTCATGACCAGGAGTGTCAATAAAAGTGATTAGTTGACCTTTCTTTTTTACTTGATAGGCGCTAATATGTTGTGTGATTCCGCCAGATTCTTTCATGGCGACGCTAGTTTTTCTGATTGTGTCCAAGAGTGTTGTTTTCCCATGATCAACATGACCCAATATTGTGACAACGGGAGGGCGGGATTTGAGATTTTCTCCTGAATTTATTTCACTTTTGCAAATATCTAGCAATTTTTCCAAAGTCATTGTGTCTCCAGCGTCAAAAACTTCTTCCGTTGCATCAAAGCCAAGATCGCTGGCAATAATAGAAGCCGTTTCAAAATCAATCTTTTCATTGATAGTAGCAAAAATACCATTTTTAATTAACTCGGTAATAATAATATTAACGGGCGTTGTCAAAAGCTCACCGAATTTTTTTACGGTGACTGATGGTGGGAGAATAACTTTTTTTCTTTCAATTTCTGGCATGATATTTTTAAATTAATGAAGTTATAACTTAACAAATTTATTAAAGCCGTTTTTATTTTTTTATTTTCTTAGGTTCTTCTGGCAGGAGAGCGGTTTTGATGGCCATTTTTTCTTCATCTGTCAGGGGAAAATTAATTGATTCACCTTCTGTGATGGCTTTGGCATAAACTCGAGTGCCTTCTTTTGTATATAATGCGGTGATTGTTATGCCAGTATTTTTTCCATTTAATAACGCAATCGAGAAGCTTTGATTTCCACCAACATCCTTGAAAGGATTAAAACGAATAGCTGAAACTTTGTGAATACCACGGAGTGCCAAATTGTTTATTTCATTAGAAATAGCATAGAGTTCTTGAATGTCTTTGTCGAGCACTTTGAGATTTTTAGCTTGTTCAAGAAGTAGCTCTTCTAAGTTAATAACTTTTTCTCCTTTGAAAAATATGGCATTGGCAGTTTCGATTTTCTGCAATCTCAGATGCAAAAAAATATTCCAAATCAGTGCCAAAATTAAAATTAAAAAAACAACAATAAATAGCAGAAATAAGTTTGCTTCAATTGTAGCTGTAATAATCTCCATATAGTTAAAGCTAGCATTAAAAACAACTTATGTAAAGACTGTAGTTTATGCTGGCTTGTCGTTTTTTTAATTTAGTTGTAATATATAGAAGTAGAGAATTAAAAAATATTTTTTTAAAAAAAACTAAAATGGAAAAACAAGAAAAAAAAATAACAGGCAATAATTTTGGTGGAGCAGACGAAGCATCTTCTGGCTTGAAATTTATTAATCCTTCAGCAATTATTGATACGCTGGAAATTACAACTGGAATGTTAATCGGAGATTTCGGAGCAGGCACTGGTTATTTCACTTTTCCCTTGGCACAAAAAGTGGGGGATAGTGGCGTGGTGTATGCTTTGGATATTTTAAAAGAAAAATTAGAAGCCATCGAATCAGAAGCAAAAATTTTGGGACTTAATAATGTAGTGACTAAGCGAGCGAACTTAGAAATGACTGGTGGATCAAAATTAGAAGCCGACAGTTTGGATTTGGTGTGCTTGGTCAATATGCTGTTTCAAAATAAAAGTAAAAATTTAATTTTTGAAGAAGCCGTGCGTGTTTTGAAAAAAAGTGGAAAAGTTTTAGTTATCGAATGGAATATGGGTGATTCAACTTTCGGTCCAACTAGTGATCTGCGTATTTCGAAAACAGAAATTTTAAAATTAGCCAAAGATTGCGGTCTAACTATTGTGCGAGAAATTGAAATTAGTCATTTCCATTTTGGAATAATTTTTGAAAAATAAAAAATATGCAAACTAAATTTAAATTATTTTCGACAGCCTGTTTAATTATCGGTCTCCTGACTATTTCTGGTTGTGGATGTAAACCAACGGTGAATAGATATAAAGTCAATCTGGAAGTTTGGGGGGCGATTGATGACAGTGATACTTTTGGCGAAATTTTCAAAAGTTATCGTGAAATAAATCCTAATATTGGTGAAATTGTCTATAAAAAACAAAGAATTGAGACTTATGAAAAAGATTTGATTGATGCTTTGGCGTCAGGCAAAGGACCAGATATTTTTTTAATTCACAATACCTGGTTGCCAACTTTTTCGAATAAGATAGTTGCTGCACCAAAAACAATCTTGACAGAACAAAAATTTCGCAAAGATTTTGTGGATGTTTGTGCCGATGATTTTGTTTCCAAAGGTGATGTTTTTGCTGTGCCACTTTCAGCTAATTCGCTCGCACTTTATTATAATCGAGATTTATTTAATGCGGCGGGTGTAACTGCTCCACCAAAAACTTGGGATGAATTTGTGGCAATAACCGAAAAAATTACAAAAATTAATGCAGTTGGAGAAATCAATCCTTCCGGCGCAGCGATGGGAATGGCCTATAATATCAATCGTTCAACCGATGTTTTGGGCATGTTGATGCTACAAAATGGAGCAAGGTTGCGAGACACAAGTAATCGCGTTTCTTTTGGCAATGATGCTGGTGCCACAAAGGCCTTGGATTTTTATACACAATTTTCCACAAGCGGAGCGCCTAACTTTTCTTGGAATACACAATCACATTATTCTGTTGATGCTTTTTCCGAGGGAACACTGGCGATGATGCTAAATTATTCTTGGCAACTGCCAGTTATTCGAAGTAAATCACCAAAATTAAATTTTGCAGTGGCCGATGCTCCGCAAGTAAATCTTAGTGTTCCAGTTAATTATGCAAACTATTGGGGCTATGCAGTGGCTGGCAATAAAATTATTGAAGTTGATCCAAGAAGCACAACAGCTCCAATCACAAATGAAATTCGTGTGGCGGAAGCCTGGAAATTTTTGACTTATCTCACAACAAAAGTTGAAGCGTCACTGACAGCTGCGACTTCAGCCACAACAGTCGTAAAAAAACCAGTCAGTGCAATAGATGCAGCGGAAGCGTATTTGGAAAAAACTAAACAACCAGCCGCCAGAAGAGATTTAATTGAAAAACAAAAAGCCGATATGGATTTAGGCATTTTTGCCAAAGGTAATCTGACAGCTAAAAATTGGATGCAACTTGATCCTGTGGCAACAGAAGCAATTTTTGCCGAGATGATTGATAATGTGAACAAAGGTATTTCCAGTGTGTCAGATGCCTTGCGAACAGCCGAAGAAAGAATTCGGAAGTTGGAAATGAAATAATTTTTAATTTATTCTTAAAATAAAATGCAAAAGAAAAAATATTTTTTTAGTCTGGCAGTTTTTGTGATTATGTTGATGGGAGTTTTTGGGGGAGGTATTGTTAATGCATATCCAGACTGTTGTTATTTCAATAATCAATGTCATTCAGCTGAAACTGCTGGTGATTGTGTAGCTGCGGGGGTTTGTCAAAAATGCACTGAATACACAAGGGGTACGCAAGAAGGTTGTTGCGATGGAAATCTTTCTGTATGTTCTGGCTATGGTAGTCCAATTGACAAGGAGTGTGCCACAGCTGAAAAATGGTGTTGTGAGGATAAATGTACGGATGTTTTTCCTGGGGGGAGTTGCTCATCAGGAAAACCAACAGAAAAACCTTGTAATCAAATTAGTAAATGCGGTGGTACAAAAGGAGGATGTTGTGTTGATGAAAGTAAAACTCCCAATGAATGTCCAGGAGTTCCTGATGCTGATGGAAAATGTGCTGTTGGCAAAAAGAAAGATAATGATTGCTCTTCTTATTGCACAAGCTCCAAATGTTGTGTGGATGGTAGTGGCAGTACTGCAACTTGCGATAGTCCAAAAACAGATGGAACATGCGCAAAGGGTTCAATAAAGGAGGGCGCATGTACTACTTATTGTACAGGATCTAATTCGGGCACTAGTAGCACCTCTGCTTCTTTTGTTAATCCACTTAACTTTAATAGTATTGAGGGGGTTTTGACTGGGCTTTTGACTGCTTTGAAAGGTTTTGTGGTTACGCTGGCGATTATTTTTATTGTGTTGGGTGGAATTTTGTATATGATGTCAGCGGGGGATCCTACAATGTTGAAGCGAGCGAAAGATTGTTGGACTGGTGCGGTGATTGGTTTGGCGATTGTAATTGCGGCACCAACATTTTTGGCACAAGTGCAAGAAATTTTGGGAGGCAATTTGCCTGGGAGTGAACTCCAGGGAGCACCAACGATTAAAGATATTGCGACAAGAGTTTTGTCAATGCTCTTGTCGATTGTGGGAATCATTGCTATAATTAGTTTAGTGATTGCTGGCAGTATGTATATGACAGCTTATGGTGATGATGAGCGAATAAAGACAGCTAAGAAAATGGGAACATATGCGATCATTGGAATTATTGTTGCCCTCGGTTCGCTTGTGGCAGTCGAGCAAATAAAAATTTTGATTACTGGCTAAATTTGAAAATAAAAAATAAAAATAGAAGGAGGTGTTTTCATGAAAAATAAAATTAAAGGATTGACATACGGAGCTTCACTCTTGGCATTGACTTTGCCAGCTGTGGTTTTTGGTGCCGTTACGGGAGCTTTCGATCCAACAGCAGGCGGAGGAACGAATCTTCCAGGAGGATCATTGATGGAAATTGTAACTGGTATCATGAAGTGGCTTTTGACCGCAGTGGGAATTGCTGGTGTGATTGGTTTTGCGATTTCTGGAATTCTCTATCTTACAGCAGCGGGAGACGAAGACAGAATCAAGGCTGCTAAGCGCGCAATGGTTAATTCTATTATTGGAGTAATTGTGGCATTAGTTGGTGTTGTGGCACTTAGCGCAGCAAACGCAATGCTCAAAGGAACGGGAACATTCTAGTAAAAATATTTTTGTTAGTTTAAATAAAAACAGTTCCAATTTATTGGGATTGTTTTTATTTTTAGATTTGTGCTATAATTTTAGTGTAATTAATAATTTAAAATAAATACAATGCAAAGAAAAAAAACAAGCATAAAAAAAGTTTTTTCAGTTGTGGGATTGAGTGTAATCGGTTTATTTGTTTTCGGGGAAATAGCGATGGCAACAGGATGGGATCCTGGTGCTATGACCAACACTGGCCTATCAAGTGCAACTATCAGCGATATTCTTACTGGTGTATTGAATTGGTTATTAAGAATCGTGGGAATTGTTGGTGTGATTGGTTTTGCAATTGCTGGCATAATGTATCTCACATCAGCTGGACAGGAGGAACAGATCAAGCTAGCCAAAAAAGCCATGGTTAATTCTATCCTCGGTGTTGTTGTGGCAATTTCCGGATTAGTGATAATTTATGCGGCGGACGCCTTATTGACTGGACAGGGAGGTATCTAGTTTGTGGGAATTATTTTTGAAATATTGAAAAAAATAGGTTATTTAATATACTATGGTATATAAAAAGTAATACTTTTTTGCTTGGTTAATTTTTTTTATTTATGCTATACTAAAAATATAAAAATAATTATTAAAAATTTAAAATAAGAAAATATGCAAAAAAAAATTAAAACAGTTGCAATTTTCGAAGGCAGTCAAATTCGTCGTCATTGGGATGCGGAAAAAGAGTTGTGGTATTTTTCAGTGGTTGATGTCATAGGAGTGCTGACTAAAAGTACTGACCCTAGAAATTACTGGAAAGTGTTTAAGAGCCGCTTAAAAACTGAGGGAAGTGAGTTGGTTACAAAATGTAACCAACTGAAAATGTTGGCTAGCGATGGCAAGTTATATTTGACTGATACTGTGGACACTGAAGTTATGCTTCGGCTCATCCAATCAATTCCTTCACCAAACGCTGAGCCATTCAAGCTTTGGCTTGCACGGGTGGGCTATGAAAGACTGGAAGAAACAGCCGATCCGGAATTAGCGATTGATCGTGCGTTGAAAACTTATTTACAAAAAGGCTACAGTCAAAACTGGGTTAATCAAAGATTAAAAAGTATTGAAATCAGAAAAACTTTGACTGATGAGTGGGAAAAACGCGGAGTGAAAGAAGGTTTGGAATTTGCTATTTTGACGAATGAAATTACTCAGGCGTGGACAGGACTCACAACCAAGGAGTATAAAAATTTAAAAAATCTCAAAAAAGAAAATTTGCGAGATAATATGACCAATATGGAATTGGTTTTGAATATGCTGGCAGAAACTGCAACGATGGAAATTTCCAAAAAACGCGAGCCGAAAAATTTAGCTGAAAATGAAATCGTGGCACGCGTTGGTGGAGGAATAGCGGGGAATGCACGCAAAGATATTGAAAGTGAAACTGGTAAAAAAGTGCTCACAAGTAAAAACGCAAAAATGTTACATGTTAAAAATTTTAAAATAAAAAAATATGCAAAATAAAATGAAATTGTTTTTGATGATGGTGATAGTTTTCGGGGGTGGGTTTTTGATGACAGAGCAGGTTTTGGCAGCACCTTGTACTTGCGGTTCTTCTGGTCCATTCGCAAGTAAGCCTACCACTGGTCTTTGCACTACGGGAAATAACACTTCTGTTACAGGAGCTGGTCCGTGGCAGTGGAGTTGTGATGCTGTTGGGGTATGCGATTCCGTTAATTGTTCGGCTACAAAAAGTGGATCTGCAACTCTCTGTGTATGCGGTTCTTCTGGTCCATTTACAAGTAAACCTACTACTAATCTTTGTTCTACGGGAACAAACACTTCTGTTACTGGGACTGGTCCATGGACTTGGAGTTGTGCACTCACTGGAACATGTGATTCTGTTAGTTGTTCAGCTACAAAAAGTGGAACATCTGGAGGTGACTTAGATATTCCAGATGTAGGATTACCAGCCAATCCAGATTTAGTAAAAGGTATTCTCACTAATGTTGTTGATTGGCTTTTGAGTATCGTTGGGATTATTGCAATTATTGGATTTATAATTTCCGGATTTCAATATTTTCTAGTAGCAACGGATGAGAAGATGGTTGAAAAAGCCAAGAAAACAATGGTGGCTTCGATTATTGGTTTGGTTGTGGCGTTATCTGGATTTATTGCAATTAAAACAGTGGATTTCTTATTAAGATGAAATTTATAGAAGTTTTAAAAATAGACAATTTTAAAGGGCAGCTCAATTTTGAGTCTGCCCTTTTTTCACCTCCTTTCGTTGAAAGTTATTTATTTTTTCGTTAGCACGATTTCCCTCGTGCCAGGGGAGGGGAAAAAGCATGAGGTCGTTTCTCTAGAAACGAACATTTCCCCTCCGGTTTCCCTTGGAATCTTATCACCCGCTTCCTTCATTCTTGTATTAGCTGGAAAAACATTCCAGTCGCCCGCCTGCATCGTCAAGCAGACGACGCCACCATCGGCAGGGCGTAAAACATACCCATTGCTGATGGTTTTTATTTTGTTTTTTTCTGCCTCAAGCTTTTCAGCTTGTCGGCGGAGTTCCAAAGCCTTGGCTTCAGCTTGGGCTTTCGCCTTTGCTTCTGCTTCGGCTTTTTCGGCCTTGGCTTTTGCCTCCGCCTCGGCTTTCGCTTTGGCGTCGGCTTCGGCCTTGAGTCTGGCTTGTAATTCAGCCAGACTCAGGCCTTGCTTCGCTGCCTCTATGTCTCGCTCAATTTCCACAGGGAGAGGCTTCCCCCGATTTTGTTCTTGCCATCGCCGAGCTTTTCCCATAGCCTCGGCGACCATTTCTTGGCGTTGTCGCTCACGAATTGTGACGATTTCACCAAGCTCGCTAGCATTTCTGCCAGCGAGATTTCCCGTTCTGAACTTCGCAACATACTCTGTTGCGAATGATGGGAAAATTAATAGAATTTGCGGGAGAAATAACATCCCGCAATGAAACATGATTAGTCCAGCAATGAAAATTCCGGACAATATATTCGCCGTGATGAGCACGGCTCCCCTAAATGCAATCGCCGAAGCGACTAGCATCAAGGGGAAAAGAAAAACTAGCGCGGGGTTGTTCCGCAATGGTAACAGCGGAACAACTAACGCTGCAACTGTCATGAAAAAAAACAGTTGCAGCGAAACCCGCCAGAAAAGATCATTGAGGGGATTGACCACTATTGCGGCAGCCCCTTCAGCTGATCTTTCGGCGGGTGTTATTGGTGTTATATGAAGAGCTTCAAAAGCCTCTCCGACGATTGCCATATTTGTTATCCTGCGGATATTTACTATCCATAAAAAACTAAATATCCACAAAACAATTCCTACGACAGACGAAAAAATATAACTGTCCATCGTCAGCTGGAAAAGAAAAAGAAAACAAAGTGCTCCTGCTAACCGCAGAAGCAGATTCCTCAGACCACGCAATTCTCCTTGTACCATGCGGGGAAAAGCTGCGAAAAACGCTCTCAATGAACCCATCGTGTTCATTTTTTCCTCCTATTGTGGGTACTAGCAATCCATTAGCCAGCCCCATATTTTTTCGGTTGCATTTCCCTTCCATGGGAGATTTTTACGTGCAACTCTTTGCGTTTCAATCTCGTCCCATTGGGAATTTATTTTTCCCGAGATAAGGTCGATTCCGCTTGCTATTACGGAATCAGCTTCCTTAAAAAAGGCGCTAGTTTTTTCTAGCAATTCTTCTTTGGACATTTTTTCCTGGTAATTCTTTCCCCAGAGCAAAATGTCCCGCTCAAACTTTTCGAGTCGAGCGTCATCGCTTGGAAGTTTTTCAACTTCTGAAAAAATTCCATACCATATTTTTTTGGCGAAAACAAATCGCTTGCTTTCGTCAATCTCCTTGACCGTGGGATCGGTGGCAATAAGGAAAATAAATCCCTTTGCCCTCCTCTCCCATTCTTTTAATTTTTTTATTTCATCAGGAGACTTTCCTGATAAATCTGGATTCAAGAGCTCATCGTGCTTCTTGATAAAAAGCTCTTTTATCCATTGTGGCACTCCTGGCAATGTGAATAATGAAACGGAAAAAACCATTTCATCTTCCCTCGTTCTTCCGTCCGAATTAATCGGACTAAGAAGGAATTTGTCTAATTTCTCCTTTGCCTCAGGAGAAAGCGTTTCTCTACTTTTCTTGAGCCAGCCCCATATGGCTGGGATTCCTTTTATTACTGCTGCATCGGCGGCAACTTCTACGCCGAAACCAGACAAACTCTTCAATCCTGCGATAATTCCTGATAACATAGCCCGTTCCCCCTTTTTTAAATTTTAATTTATATAAAAATTGTCAAAGAGCCGACCATTCAGCTCTTTGAATTTTAGAGCCAAGTCGTTACAATAACGATTATTGCATTGACTGGATATCTTGGCATAAAAATGGGAAAAAGTCAAGGCTAGGGAAAAATAATTGACACAATAGGGCTGATAGTGTATAATTAAGACACTAAATACTAAAAAAATAAGTATCTATGGAAAAAAAGGATATACAACGAATGCCCTATATTTCTAAAACTGCACTCGGGAAGGCTTTAAATAAGCCTAATTTAAATACGCTACGAAATTATATTAGTTATTGGCAAAAAAAAGAAGAACTCTTGCCTGTTAAAAGAGGTTTTTATGTTTTTAAAAATTTTATTGATAAGAGTGATAACTCTCTCTATTATGCTAGATTTTTAGGAACAAAATTGATTGAGCCGAGCTATTTGAGTGCAGAATTTATATTGCAGGAATATCAAGCACTCACGGATGTTGTCTTTGGTTATTCACTGATGACTACAAAAAAAACAACAACAATCAAAAATCAATTCGGTAGTTTTAATTATTATTCAATTGATCCTGGGTTATTTTCTGGTTTTGAGAAAAAGAAGTATGGAGATATGATTTGGTATGAAGCAACTAAGGCAAGGGCACTATTTGATTTTTTGCGTCTGAAATTAAGAAAAAAAAAGATTGTTTCTGGGAATGATATTCTTGATTTAAGAATTAATTTTGAAGTTTTTACTAAGCAAGATTGGTTGGAATTTGAAAAATATCTTAATCTTGCGGGAAAAAAAATGCAAATAGTGTATAAATTAATTAAATTAATTGAGCATAAATGATTTTAGAAAAATTAGAAGAAATTGTAAGGGATGGCAAAGTGGGCAGGCTGTCAGGGGAGATTATAAAAATTCAATTAAAGGAATTTATGATTTTGGCTTGTCTGGATTTTATTTATAATTCACCCAGATGGAGCAATCTGATTTTTACTGGCGGAACGGCATTGCGGGTTTTGGGCGAAACCGCCAGACTTTCGGAAGATTTGGACTTGGATAATTTGGAACGGGAGTTTGATTCACAGGCATTTTCTGTTGATTTATTGGAAAGATTTCAAAAAATGGGTTTTCCGGATGCTGAACTATCAATTAAATCCAATGGAAAGGTGATTACTTTAAAATTTCCAATATTGGAAAAATTAGGATTGTGCGACAATAAGGCACAAACAAATTTCTTGCATTTGAAAATAGAGGTAGAAAATAATCATTATGAGCATTTTGCGACTCAAAAAACCGCTATTATGAAAAATAATCTTTTTTTTGTGGTGGAGAGTTATGATTTCCCAACTTTATTTGCGGGAAAAATTGGAGCAATTTTGGGTAGAAAGGGAAAAATCTTTCTTAATCAATATGATTTTCGTGGACGAGATTTTTATGATTTAATTTGGTTTTTGGAAAAAGGTTATTGGCCAAATCTGGCACGAGTAAAAGAAATTATAAAAACAGAGCAGGGAATTGAAATTGGCGGTTATGCTGATCTTTGGCACTTACTTTCTGAGCGAGTGAGCGGTGTTGCAACACAAGGGATTTATGCTGATTTGAAAAATCTAACGCTCAGTCCTGAAGCAACGAAAAAACTAGCTGATAACTATCAAGAAATTTTTAAGGGTCTTTTGAAAAAATATCTAATATAAATGTAATTAATTCATTTCAAAACTTTTTACGCCAGTTGTATCCAAAAGATAAACTAAATTAGCATCTTCATTCACAGAAAAATCAGTTGTCGTTGTGATAGCTTGATTATAATATTGAGCAAGAATTTTTCCAGTAGCATCTAATTTTATTATTCTGGCGTTGACTTTATCAAGAACATATAAATTAGTGCTGGTATTTTTGGCATAAAGTTTATCTGGCAAAATTGTTGTGGCGGTATTTTCGATAGAAAAATCAAGTTTTTTTCCACGAAATAATTTTAGAATAGTTTGATTGTTGATAATAAAAATATTTTCATTAATAACGAAATCCGTAGCAGTGGATAAATCTAGTTTTTCTTTAAGCCAGGAAGCTTTTTCGCCAAAACCACCTTCAGCTCTTGGCACGCGATAGAGTTGGCTGTTATTTGTATCAAGTAAATAAATATAGGTCAGATAAGTTTTGGCAGCAATTATTTTTTCGCCAGAAGAAAGTGCTAGCGTATTGTTTTGAAATTTTCCAGTTGTGGGGGAGAGCGAAATTGTTTGATTGTTTTTGATTAGAAAGATTAAATTTAAGTCATCCATGCCCAAGAATAATTCGGGATTTTGAAAATCATTCGGAATTGAAAGACTTTTTTTATTTTCTAAATCTATAATTTCCGTATCACTCAGGGCAAAAAATTTATTATTAAGATTAATAATTTTAGCAACGGTTATTGGATAAACTTCGTTTAATTTTTCAATTCGTGAAACATTGAGATCTTTTTCGAGTGGCAAAACAATCGCCGGAAGCTCTTCGACAACGACCGGTTTTTTTTCGGGCACATTTCCTAGCTTCGCAATCCAATAAGGCACAATTAAAAGCAGAATTAATATTGCCACGGCAGAAAGCTTTTGTGTTTGGTTGAGATTTTTGATTATTTGTTTTAGGCGAGAAAAATTAGGCAGAATTTTTTTTAGTTTTATTTCTGAGTATTTGCTTGTCTTATAATCACGCCAATTTTTTTTCAGGAAAATAATAAATTTAAGTGAAAGAGCAGTTGGTTTTTGCAGGAGCAGAATGAGTCCATCAATAGATTTATCTTTCATCCAACTAGTCCCAGGCTTTATTTTAGTAATTCTTGAACGACTTTTTTGCCAAAGAGAAAGTGAAAAATCTCGTGTAATATTTGTTGTTTTTTTAAGCGCCTTAATGCTTAAGATTGATAGCGTTGAAAATTTTTCGCCAAAGAAAGCGGAGGGATCAAATTCGATTTTTTCTGTGGGAGTTTCTTGCGATGAGTCAGTTTCTGCTTCTTTAATATAGATGTGTCCAGTTTTTTCATCAATAAAATCATTTTTTTCGTTTTTCAATTCTTGTAACATGGCTTGGCGTTCTTTTTTCAAAGATTCTTCTTTTACTTTTTCTTGAGCCTTTGTTTTCGGCGAAGGTTCTTTCCTGAAAGCATTTTGGCTAAAAGCATTTATTTCTTTCGTTTTTTGTGCTGGTGTGTTTCTGATTATTTCTTCGCTTTTTTCATCAATATCAACAATTAGCGTAGCAACTTGGTCGAGTTCATTGACAAGCGCCGTGTTTATGAATTGGACAAAATTTTCGCGAGAGAACTTAATAGCACTTTTTTTAATTTCTTCTAGCGAGAAAATATCAAAAAGTTCCTTGGTGGTAAAAAGAAGTTTGTCATTTTTTTCGATTTTTCCTGAAATAACATCCTGAAATGTTTTTAATGGATTGGAATTTTCTTCATCAGAGGGTAACTCAGTAATTTCTGTGAAAGTATTACCACGCAAAAGAAAAGCTGAAGCATTGCCAGTCTGAGAAAGCAAAAGATTATTTTTTTCAATTACAGCGCAAAGAGCATTAATTTTTCCAATCCAATTGATATTTTCATGGGTGGCTAATTTGGCAAGAGCAAGATTGGCTTTGTGCAAAGCTGATTCAAAATTTTCCACTGGTCCGCGATTAGTATGCGAGAAATATTCCTTTTTTATGATAGAAATTAAATAGTTCACGACATAGGAAGAATCTTCACTATGATCATCGATTTGAAAAATACCCACAAGGATTCCCAGATTTTGATGAGAAATATTTTCTGGCTCTTCAACTAATATTTCTAGAAATGGCCGACAATTATTTTTTTTGCAAATCAAAACATCATGAAATTGCGGTTCCAATCGAGGTATTTTTTTGTCCATTTTCTTTTTGGTCATAGGGATAATAATAAGCAGGATTGTTTGATAAATATAATTTAGCATAAATTAACAAAAAGAGAAATAGCCCTTGCAAGGTTTTTTAATTTGTAGTAATATAATGATATGCATAAAATAAAATCAAAAAAATATTTTGTTAATAAAAAAAAGTTTGCAGGAATTTTTATTTTTTCGTGTTTTGTTTTGGCAAGTCAGTCTGCTGTCGCCATTTCTTTTGAAAATATTTCTTGTTGGGATGGTGTGAAGTATGTTGCGGGAAATAAAAATGAGGATTGTGCTAGTATCGAAATAAAAAATTCAGAGGATGTTGTTGCGCCAACTTGTTCAGTTTCATTTTCTTTAAATAAGATAATTGTTCCGGGAATTTCTAGTCTTTCGTGGAGCTCTTTTGGTGCGGATAAAATGATTGGTTCTTGCACTGGTCCAGTGCCACTAATAAAAGCGGATTACGGTTTGAATTATTCTGGTTATCCATTTTCCTTTTCAATTGATCAGATTGGTACGCAAACTTGCACATTTATTCCATTCAGCGGAAGCGTTGCGGGGGGGGCTTGTTTCGCGAGTGTTATTATTGAAGATGCGGATAATACTGAAACTACTGTGCCAATTAAACCCATCTGCCGACCAGACAATCCTGACTGTGCTAAAAGTACCTGCAAAGATGTCTATTGTTCGGATGGTTGCGTAAGACAACGAGGAACGAGAGAATGTACAGGGAGAGAATAATAAAATAAATTGCGATAAAAATAAGCATGTGATATAATAAAAAAGTTAATTAAAATAATTTATAAAATAAAAAAATCTGCTCATTAAATATTTTTTTAATTCGATTTAGCGAGTAAGATAAAAAATAATATGGAAAGAAAAAAAATTGCTATCATCGCTTTCGCACTATTAGTGCTTTTCGGTGGAATCTTCTTTGTTGCTAGGAGTATTAAAGAAAAACAAGCTGGTACGGCGCAAGCACCTATCGGTGGAGAAAAACAGCCAGCTAACTTGTTTGGGCAAAATACAGAAGAAAATAAAGCAAATATTGCAACTGTTACTGGTAGCGTAGAGATTATTGCTGAAAAAACGCTGACTGTAAAAAATCCGCAAGAATCAATTGTGGTCAATATTAATGGTGCTACTCCTGTTATGTTGATGGTTGGAAGTGCGAGTCCAGTTGTTGGTCAACTGGCAGATCTCAAAAAGGGCGATTTAGTTATTGTAACCTATGATAAAATAAATAAAAATACAATGCTAATTTCTGTCTCAAGATCATAAAATAAGAAAAATAAAAAATATAATTCTATACAATGTTTGATTTTAATTTCAAGAATAATATGTTTCTGGGTATTGATGTGGGGACAGCCTCAATCAAAATTGTAGAAATAAGGATAGTTGATGGTAAGCCCGTGCTTTCTAATTATGCATGGATGGATCTTCGTGGTGATAATTTAGGTAAAAGAGATAGTGATTCCGAATATTTTTATTCTATATTGCCAGCGTGTATAAAAAAGATTATAAAAAAAGCAAAATTTAATGGAGATGATGCATATGCTTCGTTGCCATCTTTTGGTGGACTTATAACGCTGATTGATTTTCCTGAAATGGCAATTGCTGATATGGAGCAGGCAATTAAATTTGAAGCACACAAATATATTCCCACATCCTTGGACGATGTAGTGATTAGTTGGGATATTGTAGAAAGAAAGGAAGTTTTGAAAAAAACAGAAACAAGTAGTGCTGGTATGGTAGTGAAAGTGCTTTTGGTAGCAGCGTCAAAAAGTAAAATTTTGAAATATGAAAATTTAGTCAAAACCGTTGGGTTAAAATTAAAATCAATAAATATTGAGACTTTTTCTATCGCTCGTGCGCTTATTGGCAATGATCCTGGAAGCTTTGTCATTGTGGATATCGGTGCTAGGATTTGCAATATTATTTTAGTAGAAAAGGGCGTGATTAGGATTAATAGAAATATTGACGCAGGAGGATTTGAAATGACAAATACAATTGCTAAGGGAATGCAAATTGATTTTGAGAGAGCTGATAGTTTAAAAATTTCTGGTAAGAATTTTTTTACAACAGAATCGCCGATTAGTTTTTATACACTGGAATTGATAGCAGGAGAAGTGGAAAGAATGGTCCGAACATATTATAAAGAAGAGGGTAGAGATAAAATAACTGAAATAATTCTTTCTGGTGGAACGGCTAATATGGTTGGCCTAACTGGTTATTTTTTCAATAAATTGAAAATAAAAACGGTTATCGGCAATCCACTTTCTGGAATTGGATACGACAGCAGATTGGAATATGCGGTTTCTGAAATGCGAGCTGGTTTTTCTGTAGCGATTGGTTCAGCACTAAAAGGTGTTGACGAATATTTTAAAAAAGAAGTTAAAAATAATAAATAAATTAATTTCATCTTGCTGGATATTTTCGCTCGAAGCGGAATCTCGCGGGATAAAAATAAAATGGCAAATATAAATTTAGTCACAAATAAAGAAGATGGTAATGCATTGGGAGCGGGCATTGGTATGCTTCTTGGCGTACTCGTGTTAATCCTGTTGGTTTATGGGGGATTGCTTTTTTATGGAAAACAGCTTGATAATAACATGAAGCTTATTGATGATGATTCAAAACTTAAATCTTTCGGATTTGTTGCTAGCGATGCAAGTAAAGTTGTTGATTTTCAGAGCAGATTAACAATTTCAGAAGAACTTTTGGCTAGGGAGCGAAGTGGTAATCGGGATATTGCAAAAATTGAAGAAGCTATGATAGCAGGTGTTTTTATTGGTTCTTATAAATATGATGATGCAACAAAGGCGATTACCCTGGATTGTTTTTCGGATAACTATGAAACAATCGCCAAGCAAATTTTAAGTTTTAAGAGTTTTGATTATTTTTCCAATGTGCTTGCGGGAGAAACTAAATTTGATACAAAAAATAATAAAATTAATTTTCCTGTAGTTATAACTATTAAATAAAAAATATGAAAATAAAAATACTAGCAGCACCATTTTTGATTGTAATAATTATAACGATGATTATTTGGTATATTTATCCTGCTTACACAAATGGGTTTGATGGTGTTAGAGAAAAAAAAGCGAAACTTTTAATACAAGAAAGTTTGGCAAAAAATTTGGAGAATACAATAAATAATGCAGAATTATTAAAGGCAGATTTGGTGGCCAATTATCTTGAAAATGGGGCTGTATTTAGTTATATTCCATCAGATAAAGAAGAAGAAAAAATTATTGAAAATTTAAATTCTTTGTCTAAGGATAGTGCTCTCTCAGTGTTGAATATTTCTATTTCTGAGGCGAAAGAAGCGGTTGCTGTTACTGAGGCTGCTACAGCTGGTCTTTCTGTTAATCCAATTCCAGGATTAACTCCGGATGCTCCAATACAAGCTCCGATAACACCAAAAGCTGAATCAAGAAAGCTAGAAGTGAAGTTGTCTGTTATTGGTGATTATGGAAATATAAAAATTTTAATTGATAAGATTCAAAAATTAAAAAGATTTAATGCATTGTCGACACTGGAAATAAAAACATTTTCAAAAGAAGATCAAAGCATTAGTGAGTCTTTGCAGGCCAATATCACGCTGGAATTTAATTATCTCAAAGAATTAAAAAGATTAGTAGATGGCGATATCAATAATCCTGTCTTTGCAACTGGAGTTTTTAATAAACAGGTTGTGGGAAAAATAAAAAGTAGTCGAAGCATTGATGTGAATAATGTTTCGCCAGGACAAAAAAGTGGAAATAATCCATTTATTATCGCAAAATAATGACCAAAAATGATGACAAAATTGAAAGCAACAACGATAGCCTTAATGATCAGGAAAATAAAAAAAATATCTTAAGTGAATTGCCAAAAAATATTGCTGGAGATATTATAAATATTATTCCTAGTGAAGTTGCTAAAAAGTATGAAATGATGGCTTTCGAAAAATCCGAAGGTATTTTAAAGGTGGCGATGATTGATTTGGAGAACACAGAAGCCTTAAATGCTTTGAATTTCGTGGCGGAAAAAGAAAAAGTGACGATAGAAACTTATGAAGTTTCAAGAGAAAATTTTGTTATTTTATTGGCACACTATAACGAAACGAGTGAAGCACTGAAGGACGCACTTGATTCATATAAAGATGATAAAGATCAGGAGGATGCCTATGAAAAAAATAATGAAAATACTAAAAAAGATAAAAATGAAGCAGAGATATTAAAGGACGCCCCAGTAACTAAATTAGTTGAAGTGGTGATTAGTCATGCGGTAGAGGGAAAAGCGAGCGATATTCATATCGAACCAATGGATAAGGATTATCGTGTGCGTTTTCGTGTTGATGGAATTTTGCATGTTAGTTTGATTTTTCCACTCGAGATTGGTCCTGTTGTAATTTCGCGCATTAAAATTTTGGCTAATTTAAAAATTGATGAAAAACGAAAACCGCAAGACGGAAGATTTAGACTTAATTTTAATAAAAAAGATATTGACTTTCGTGTTTCGTCATTGCCGGTTGTGGGAGGAGAAAAAATTGTGATGCGAATATTGGACAAAGAAGCGGAATCCAGTAGTACGGAACTTTTGGGCTTAGTGGGAAAAGCCAGAGATGATATCACATTGGCAATCAAAGAAACTTATGGTATGATTTTAATGACAGGACCAACTGGCTCGGGAAAGTCAACGACATTATATACTCTATTGAAAATGCTCAATAGCGAAGAGCGAAATATTATTACGCTAGAGGATCCTGTGGAATATTTTATTGAAGGTATGAATCAAAGTCAGATTAAACCGGAAATCGGTTATACATTTGCTTCTGGTTTGCGAACAGTTTTGCGTCAGGATCCGAATGTAATTATGGTGGGAGAAATTCGCGATGCAGAAACAGCAGAGCTTGCTGTGCATGCGGCTCTAACTGGTCATTTAATGTTTTCTACCTTGCACACAAACACAGCAATTGGAGCAATCCCACGACTTATCGATATGGGAATTGAACCATTTTTATTATCATCATCTTTGCGAATGGTGATCGCGCAAAGATTGGTGCGTCGAATTTGTGAAAAATGCAAAGAAGAAATTAAAATTTCTGATTTTATCAAAGAACGCGTGATGGAAAAAATAAAAAATATTTCTACCAAAGAATTGGAAAGTTATGCGATAAACTTGGCAGACGGAATTAAATTTTATCATGGCGCTGGTTGTGATGTTTGTAACGGAACAGGACTCAAAGGACGAGTGGCAATTTATGAAGCAGTTCCCGTGACAGAAGCAGTGAAAAATATTATTATTGAAAAAAGAGGCAGTGAAGATTTAATCAAAAAAGAAAGAGAAAAAATGGGTGTTTTGACAATTGAGCAAGACGGTGCTCTTAAAATTATCCAGGGACTAACTACCATCGAAGAGGTAGAGAGGGTGACAGAATGTTATTTTACGACATTAGCGGAGGAAAATGATTAAAGTTAATCGATTTATTTTTTAATTTATAATTTTATGGAAAATAAAAAAAAACGGATAATGATTATTGAGGATGATTTTTTTGTGATGGATATCTATAATTTAAAATTAATTCAGTCTGGTTTTGATGTAATATGTGCCAGTGATGGCAAAGAGGGAGCACAGAAACTGCAAGCAGAGAAAAATATTCCCGACTTGATTCTTCTGGATATTATTATGCCATACCTCAATGGGATTGAAGTATTGAAGCAAATTAAAACAGACGATAGACTTAAAAATATTCCCGTGCTTCTTTTAACAAACTTAAGTCAAAAAAAAGAAATCAGTGAAGGTATGCAATTGGGAGCAGTAGATTATTTAATCAAATCACATTTTACACCATCAGAAGTTTTGGAAAAAATTAGGGTTATTTTAGCTTAATATAATTTAAAAAAAAACAATGCTACGAATTGAACAAAAAATAAAAAGTTTATTAAGAATTGCCGCTCAGCGAGGCGCTTCGGATTTGCATCTTGTGGTTGGTCGTTATCCGACTTATCGCATTGATGGAAAACTCATTCAACTCAATCAGGATGAGATTATTACGCCAAATATTACACAAGAAATTTGTGAGGTTATTTTAAAAGAGGAAAAAAGAAAGCAATTAGCTGAAGAAGGGCAAGTTGATTTTTCCTATAATTTTGAAGATAAGGTGCGTTTTCGCGTGAATGCTTTTACTCAGCAAGGTTTCACGAGTATTGCTTTTCGTTTAATTTCCCGAAACATTAAAACGCTGGAAGAATTGGGTATACCAGAAATTCTTTATGATTTTACCAAAGTTTCTCAAGGATTATTTTTGCTGGTTGGCCCCGTGGGACATGGAAAATCAACAACGCTCGCAGCGATGATTAATGATATAAATATAAATCAGGAAAAACACATACTGACAATCGAGGATCCGATTGAATATGTTTATGAGCAGGATCGTTCAATTATAAATCAAAGAGAAGTCTATCAAGATACAAATTCCTTTCAGTCGGCGCTTAAGGGTCTTTTTCGTGAAGATGCGAATGTGGTGTTGATTGGAGAATTGCGTGATTTAGATACTATCTCAGCCGCAATGACAGCAGCAGAAACAGGCCATTTAATTTTTGGAACATTGCATACTAATGATGCTCCGCAAACAATCGATCGTATCGTGGATGTTTTTCCTGCACATCAGCAAAATCAAGTGCGAGCACAATTGGCCAATGTGCTTTTGGCTGTGGTTTCTCAAAGACTGATTCCTCGAGTTGACGAGGGCAGAATTCCGGCCGTGGAAATAATGATTAAAAATCACGCAGTGGAAAATTTAATTCGAGAAAATAAGAGTTATCAAATTTCCAATGTGATTGAAACTAGCTCGCAAGAAGGGATGATTACAATGGACAAGGCATTGGTTGATTTGGTTCGTCGTGGCTTTGTTTCCTTGGAAGTGGCAACGATTTATGCACGGGATCAAAAAAACTTTGAAACACTTTTAAAATATTAAATTGTAATAATTAAAAAAATAAATATGAAATTTAAATTCAAAGCTAAAACAAAAGCAGGCACAATAAATACTGGTGTTGTGAGTGCGGCCAATCGAGATTTGGCAGCGGCAATCTTGCAAAAAAATGAACTTTTTCCGATTCAAATTGAAGAAGAAGTTGATGGCTTGGCGAAAAAAGTTTTTTCTAAATATTATGATAGAGTGACAGATAAGGAGTTAGTAATTTTTTTCCGACAGTTGGCAATCCTGATTGAAGCTCGCGTGCCAATCGTTGTGGCACTTACAGCGATCAGTGAGCAAACTAGTGGTGCGTATTTGAAAATTATTCTCGCTGAATCTATAAAGGAAATTGAAGATGGTGTGCCACTTTCTGATGCTCTGGCAAAGCATAAAGAAGTTTTTTCTAATTTGGTTTTGAATGTGATTAAATCAGGAGAAGCATCAGGAAATTTAAAAAAATCCGTGGAATATGTTGCAGATAATATCGAAAGGAATTACAATCTGACCAATAAAGTCAAATCCGCAATGCTTTATCCCTTAATTGTTCTGGTGGTCTTTTTTGTGATTGCTTTTTTGGTTATCACATTGATTATTCCAAAATTAACCGTGATGATTAAGGAGCTGGGAGCGAATGTCCCATGGTATACTAAAGTGCTCATCACCACTGGTGATTTTATGGCACAATATTGGTGGGCAGTGCTCGTGCTTGTTGCTGGTGTTGTTGCTGGTGTGGTTTATTATCTTGGAACAGCTGATGGAAAAAAAGAATGGGATCAAATCAAGCTGAGATTACCTGTTGTTGGCGTGATGTTTCGTTATGTCTATATTACCAGATTTTCTGAAAACTTAGCGGTGCTTTTGGATGGCGGTATTCCGATCATTAAATCACTGACAATTGTCAGTGCCGTGGTTGGAAGCTCTGTTTATGAAGAATTATTTTTACGCACAGCGGAAAGTGTTAAGCGAGGAGAGAATATGAGTGATGTTCTCAGGCGAAGTCCACTTATCCCGCCAATGGTTGCACACATGATCAAGATTGGTGAAGATTCTGGACAAATTGATTCCGTGTTGGGACATATTACAAAATTTTATGGCCAAGAGGTTGAATTGATGGCAAAAAATATGTCCACACTTATCGAACCGATTTTGATGATCGCTATTGGAATTGGTGTGGCTTTTATGGCAGTTGGAGTGTTGATGCCAATCTATAATATCGCCGGACAAATTCAATAAAAATTAAAAGTGTGCTATGCTATTAAGAGAGAGAATTTTTGATGAATTTTATGAAAAAGCGAGCTATAAAAAAAGATAGAAAAAAAACTGAAAGAAAAGAACGAGAAGTATGGAAGAAACATATTCCCATACTGGAAGATTTGAATTATAGACTAGGTCTTTTGGTGGAATACCAACAGATGATGATTGAAAAATTTGATCAGCAAAGTAATAATAGACTAACTATATGGCAGTAATAAACAGAAAGAAAATGGAAAAAAAGATTCAGGAAGTGGCGGACAAAATTGTCCAGGAATTTCAGCCGGAAAAAATTATTCTTTTTGGCTCTTGGGCGTGGGGTGAGCCAACGGAAGATTCAGATGTAGATTTGTTTGTGGTAAAAGAAACAACAGATAATAGAAAAACAGCCATGGAAATTGACGGTTCAATCTTCCCGAGACCTTTTCCGATGGATTTATTTGTTTACACCCCTAATCAGCTTAAAAAAGAGCTTTCTTTCGAGGAGCCATTTATAACCAAGGTTTCAAAAAAAGGAATGCTTTTATATGAAAAAAAATCATCATGAAAGAGGATAATAGAAAAATTATTTGTGGTCGTTGCGGCAAAAAAGATTAAAGAATTCGTGCTAGAAAAAGTTAAAATTTAGATTTCTGACAGCATTTGAGATAAAAAGAAAATAAAAATTAAAAACTAGAAAGGTTGGTGAAAATATGAAAAATAAAAATAAGCAGGGTTTCACATTAATCGAACTTTTAATCGTGATTGCTATTATCGGAATTTTAGCTTCGATCGTGCTAGTTAGTCTTAGTAGCGCAAGAGACAAAGCGAAACAAGCCGATTTTAAATCAGGAGCAGCCAGCTTGGCAAAAGCTTATGTCAATGAATGTGATAGTCTTACAGGCGACACAACTAACATTACTCCACCACCATCAGTTACCGTGCCAGCAAGAAACAATTGCGACGGAGCAGGAAGTTTTACTGATGTTGCAGTAACTCCAGCAATTGCCGGTGTTCCAGCAACATGTACAGGAGCAACTCTGAAAGAATCAGGCGCAGATTTCACTGCCTGTCCATAAGAAAGACAAAAAACAGATTTAATATAGAAAACAATTTTGCCAAATCTGGCGAAGCTAGAACTCACATCAAGTGAAATTTGGCAAGAAAAAATAAAATTTCGCAACTTATTTTTAATAACTGCGAGGTTAACTAGAAAGACAGGTGAATAAAAAATGAAAAATAAAAATTTAAAAGTCATGCCTAACGGCAGACAGGGCTTTACATTAATCGAACTTTTAATCGTAATCGCAATCATCGGAATTTTAGCTTCGATTGTTTTGGTTAGTTTGAATACTGCAAGAACAAAAGCGAAAATTTCTGGATTTAAGGCTTCTACTCAAAGCATGGTTCCTGCTATAACGATGTTTTGTGATGGAACAACCGGAACGCAAACTGCAGTAATCGCTGTTCCTGATGGTGTGTCAGTTACACTTACGAGTGCTTGTGTTAATGGAGATTTTGTTACTAGTCCAACAGTTACTCCTGCTACAAGATATGTTGGCATACCAGTGGCGTGTAACACAACGACAATTAGTGCTACTGGAGCAACATTTCCTACAGGATGTTAATCTTGCAGGAGCAGGTTTTATCGCCTGCTTCTTTTGGTTTTTTTCCGGTTTATTGTTTTTCTCTGAGTATTTTGGTTACCGTTATGGATAAAGAAAACGAAAAGAGCCCCGCCTAGGTGGGGCTCTTGCTTTTGCTAGTTTTTTTTACAGCTACTTTTTTTTCGAGTAATCCCTCCCTTCTTTTTTGTGCTGGTTTTTGTTTTTGTGTTTTTTTTGGATATATGGTATATTGGAAATATGGAAAAAATTGATGAAAAGAAAATTAAAGAACTTGCTCAAAAATACGGCCTAAAGCTATTGCTTCTTTTTGGTTCACAAGTTAGTGGAAAAACTCACCCGATGAGTGATTTCGATTTTGGTTTTATTGGCGAGAGAGGGTTGGATTATTTGGAAAAAGACAGTCTAAGCATTGAGTTATCTCAATTAGTCAAGAAAGAAGCCGATGTTGTTGATTTGAAAAATGTCGGACCATTGTTGCAATACGAAATTGTTAAAAATAATAAAGTTTTGTATGACGCTAAAAATGAATATGAATATTTTTTTGTCAATACTATGCAAGAGTATTTTGAAGCTAAACGACTTTTTGAAATACGAGATAGTATAATCACCAATAAAATTAAAAAATTAAAAAAAGTTTATGCTCAATAATGATTTAATAAGATCTAAAATGGGTTCCATCGTCAATTATCTTGGCGAAATTGAGTCTATTAAAGATCTGGATGTTTTTGATATATTGCGTGATGTTAAAAACTTAAGATTTTTTGAAAGAAATTTTCAGTTGATTGTTGATACTATGCTGGATATAAACTCACATATCATTGTGGAAGAAAATTTTGGTATTCCTGACACATATAGCAATACTTTTATTATTCTTGGCGAGAAGGGAGTGATACCAGTCGATTTTTCCTATAAAATTGCGGAGGCAGTTAAATTGAGAAATATGGTCGTGCATAAATATGATAAAGTGGATAATAAAAAAATGATTCAAGATCTGAAGGATGGACTTTCGCAATTTGAGGAATATTTAATCTATATTGATGAATTTTTAAAGTCAAAATAAAAAAAAGAAAACAAAAAGAGTGAGTGAAATGCTTGCTCTTTTTTGTTTGCTTTATTGAAGCCATTTTTAGGGAAAATTTGACAAGAGCACAGAATTTGTTATACTGCATATAGTTTAAAAAAGACTAATCTTAACCCACATATATGATAAATAATGAAAAGTTGTTGGAAATTCTCAATGATTGGAATTTTTGGCAAAAAAAGATCGAAACTGGCATAGAAAGAAAGGAATATGTTGATAAAATGGAGCGATATTTTAATATTGGCTTAGTAGTGTCGCTTATTGGAATCAGAAGAAGCGGAAAATCAACTTTGATGTTGCAGTTTGCCAAAAAAATGCTGGAAGAAAAAAAATTCTTGCCTCAAGATATTTTGTATGTCAATTTTGAGGATGCGAGATTCTTGGGCGAATATTCCCCTGAGCTTTTGGGTGAGATATATGAAACATATTTGCAAAATTTGAAACCGGGAGGAAAGCCGCTCATTCTGTTGGATGAAATTCAAAATGTGCCTGGCTGGGAAAAATTCGTGAATAGTTTACATGAAAGAAAAGTGGCGTCGATTTTTGTATCCGGAAGCAATTCTCATTTACTCAATTCTGAGTTGAGCACGGTTTTGACCGGACGGCAACTGACTTTAAAAATCTATCCGTTGACTTTTGCGGAATTTTTGATTTTTAATAAAATCGAAATTTCTGATCAACTTAGTATTGTAAGGCAAAAGGCAAAAATAAAGGAGCTATTTGGGGAATATTTGAAATTTGGCGGTATGCCAAAAACAGTTTTTTTGAAAACAGCAGAGGATAAAAACACGATTCTGCGCAATTATTTCGAGGACATTATAAACAGAGATTTGCTGAGTCGGTTTAAGATAAGGCAATCTGAGAAATTGAGGATTTTGACAAAATTTTATTTGACTAACATCTCCGCTCTAATGTCTTACAATAAAGTGAAGGATTTTTTAAAAATCCCCCTTTCAACAGTCGAGCGTTTTTCCGAATATTTGACAACGCCTTTCCTGCTTTATTTCCTGCCAAAATTTGCCTATTCTTTGAAGGAGCAGGCTGTTAATCCGCGCAAAGTGTATGCGTCAGATTTGGGATTGCGTAATGCTATAAGTTTTAGCTTTAATGAAGATCGTGGAAAATTGTTGGAAAACTTGGTTTTTTTGCACTTATTAAAAAAAGAGGAAGAAGTATATTATTATAAAACAAAAAATAATCTCGAAGTTGATTTTTTGATCAGAAAAAAACAGAAAATAGAAGCCATAATTCAAGTTTGCGTATCGCTAGAAAAATTTGAAACTCGCGAGCGAGAAATTAATGCCACGGTATCGGCTATGCGCGAGCTAGGTCTGAAAAAAGCATTAATTCTAACTGAAAGCGAGGAAGATTCAGTTGGAATGGAAAGTGGAGAGATCGTTGTTATGCCTGTTTGGCGTTGGTTACTGCAATAAAAGTGATAAAGAAAAAAGGGGTCAAGTACCTTTTATCAAATTCAGTAAAAAATAAAAAAAAGAATCCCGCCTCGGCGTGGATTCTTTTTTTGTGCTAAAAAATCAGGCTATAATTCATCCATTTTTAGCGAAAATTTGACAGAAAAGCGGTTAGGTAATATAATCATATTAACGCTAATATTTAATATTAGCCTTAAAAATTAACGCTAATATTTATGGTTGAAATAATTGAAAGAGCCATTTTGGAGCCAATAATAGGCAAATTAACTCAAAGCAATAAAATTGTGATTGTTTATGGCGCCAGGCAGGTGGGAAAAACGACGCTAGTGAATCAAATAATTAGCAGGCTTAATTTGAAAACCCTAAAAATCAATGCTGATGAGAAAAAATACCACGATGTGTTGAGTAGTCGTGATCTTTCTAGACTGAAATCACTTGTAAGCGGTTACGAATTGTTATTTATTGATGAGGCGCAAAGGATTGAAAATATTGGAATTAATTTGAAAATTTTGGCTGATGGAATGAAGGATTTGAAAATAATTGTGACTGGCTCATCTTCCTTTGAATTGGCAAATAAAATAAAAGAACCACTAACTGGCAGAGTTTGGACATATACTCTCTATCCATTATCATTTTTGGAATTATCCAGTTATCATAATGAATTTGAACTCGGTGGCTATCTCGATAATTTTTTAATTCATGGAGCATATCCGGAAGTTTTCACTATGGAGAATTTGAAAAATAAAAAGAAACTTTTAGAAGAAATTGCTACCTCGTATCTCTATAAGGATATTTTGGAACTGGAATCGATTAAGAAATCTGATAAAATATATAAATTGCTGAAGTTGCTGGCCTTTCAGATCGGACAGGAAGTTTCTATTAATGAATTGGCCGATAGTCTGGAGCTGAGCAGTGAGACGGTGAACAGGTATGTTGATTTATTGGAAAAGTCTTTTGTTATTTTTCGCCTGTCAGCCTTGTCAAAAAATCCACGCAAAGAAATCACCAAAAAGGATAAAATATATTTTTATGATCTTGGTATTAGAAATATTCTCATTGATAACCTTAATGCAATGAATGATCGCAATGATCAAGGCGCACTGTTTGAGAATTTATTAGTAGTCGAAAGGATGAAGAAAATAAAATATCAAGAAGTAATAGCGACGAGTTATTTTTGGCGAGCCTATACTGGTAGTGAGATTGATTATATCGAAGATAGTGGTGGAAAATATCATGCCTATGAATTCAAGTGGAAAAAAACACATGCGCCTTATCCGAAGAAATTTATGGAGAGCTATCCGCAATCAGAATTTACGATAATAAATCGCGATAATTATCATGATTTTGTGGCTTAATGATTGGTAATGCACCACCGACAATCAAAGAAGAAAAATAAAACAAGAAGATTGGGTGATTTGCTTGCTCTTTTTTGTTTTTGTGTTTTTTTTGGATATATGGTATATTGGAAATATGGAAATTGATAATAAAAAATTTAAGAAAGAGGCATCAGAATTGGGCATAAAAATGGTCATTCTTTTTGGTTCGCGTGCCAGCGGAAAAGCGCAAGAAAATAGTGATTATGATATTGCTATCTTAACTTCAGAAGAGAAAAATATTGGGGAAAGCATGGATAACTATAGTGCCGTGTTATCTTTTTTATCTCGCGTATTGAATGTTTCAGATGGCTTAATTGATTTGACGAATTTGAACAAGGCCAATCCATTATTGGCGTACGAGGTCTTATTCCAAGGAAAAATGCTTTATGGCGAGCGCAATGAATTTGATGAATTGCGTGCGCGATCCTATCGCTATTTTGTTGATGCGAAACCACTTTTTGATTTTGAAGCGAAAATGTCTCAAAGGAAATATATGATAATAAATCAAGCACTTCAAGCCTAACTCATTATGATAAATAAAACTTTTATTCAAAGAAAAATAACACTAATTGAAGACGAATTGCAAAATCTATTGCCGTTTGCCAGATATTCATTTGATGAAGTGGCTAGTGACCCAGTGAAATTGGCGGCAGTCGAGAGATTTCTAGAAAGAATAGTTAATCGTGCGATTGATATTAATCAGCACATTGTTTATGAATTGGCAGAAAAGACATCCAGAACTCCATTGGCCTATACGGAGACTTTTTTAATCTTAGCTGAATTAAAAGTTTATCCTTATGATTTTGCCAAAGAAATTGCCAAAAGTGCGGGAACGAGAAATGTGTTAGTTCATGAATATGATAATGTGGATAAAGAAAAAGTGTATCATTCAATCGGCGATTGTCTCCGTGACTATAATCAGTATTGCCATTATATTTTAGAATTTGTAACTAAAAAATAAAAAAACAAAAAAGAGTGGGCTGATTGCCTGCTCTTTTTTAATTTTGCTTTGTTCTTTGGTTTATGTTAGAATTTCTATTAAGCTGAAGTTAAATTTTATAAAAAATATTATGCTAATCCAAGAAATCTATAATTTAGCCATTGAGCTGGGAATTAAAAATGATTTTCGTACTAAAAAAGAAATTGAAGATTATTTGGCACATAAAAAAACAGAATATAATAAACTTCCAAAAGAAGAACAAAAATATTTTGACAAAGAGAGGCTAACTAATCCGTATGCTGATTCGCGGATTCATAATGACAACGGTGCAAAAAAAATCAAGAAAATCTTGGCGGGCATCGACATCTCTGTCGGCGGTTTAATTTTGGCACGAGAGCTTGGTGTGGATTTGGTAATCAATCATCATCCAGTGGGCTTGGCACTTTCTGGTCTGGATGCGGTGATGGATTTGCAAATTGATTTGATGGAAAAAATTGGCGTGCCAGTTAATATTGCTGAAAAAATGATTCACAAAAGAATTTCGGAAGTGGCACGGGGCTTAAATCCGGTTAATCATTTTGTGACGGTAGATGCGGCACGACTTTTGAAAATAAATTTAATCAATATTCATACACCAGCGGATAATTTAGTGGCCCAGTTTATCACAAAACAAATTGCAAAAGAAAATCCCCGTTATGTGGGAGAAGTTTTGGAAATTCTGGAACGAGTGCCGGAATATCAAGAAGCTAAAAAGCAAGGAGCGGGACCGGTGCTTTTTTCCGGAGATAAAAAAAATCGGGCTGGAAAAATTGTCGCTTCAGAAATTACTGGAGGCACGGAAGGTTCAAAGGAAATTTATCAAGCCATGGCGAATGCTGGAGTGGGAACGATTATTGGCATGCATCAAAGTGAAGATCACAGAAAAGCAGCAGAAGCGGCACACATCAATGTAGTGATTGCCGGACACATTTCATCAGATTCAATCGGCATGAATTTATTTTTGGATGAGCTGGAAAAAAAAGGTTTAGAAATAATTCCGTTTGCCGGATTGATTCGGTATAGTCGGAATAAAAATAAATAAAAATTATAAGTATGGATCAAAAACATTTAAATCATATAGACACTGTCAATCTTGGCTCTTATTATACGCCAGAGACTATCGTTGATTTGGCCTATCTTATTTTGCAAAAGAATATTAAGGATATAAAAGATTTTACAATTCTAGATTCGTCTTGCGGGTATGGTTCATTTTTGGTAAAAAAAAATATTGCAAAAAGATTGGTTGGTGCAGATATAGATCAAGATGCTATTTTTGAAGCGAAGAAAACAATTGATACTATCGATTATATTTGCCAAAATTCACTCTTGAATGTTTGCCGTAAAAATCTAACAATTGAAAATGATGAAAAACTTATAGTTATTGGTAATCCGCCATACAATGATACTATGTCTATAATCCGTAATTCCATAAAAGATGGTTCACTTCAAGATAAAACTGATTTTGATATAAAGACTCGCGATTTGGGAATGTCATTTTTACTGTCTTATAATAAGCTTCGAGCGGATTATGTTTGTGTTTTGCATCCGTTGTCATATCTTATTAAAAAAGCGAATTTTTCGTTACTTTCAAAATTTTCTAGAAATTATAAATTGATTGACGGAATGATTATAAGTAGTCATGAGTTTTCCAGCACCTCTCGAGGCATGGCCTTTCCTATCTTGGTAGCTTTCTATAAAAAGGATCAGGACGGAATGACATATGATTATATTCAAAATTATAAATTTAAAATAAAAGATGATGGTATTTTTCGATTAAAAGATTTTGATACCATAGTTAATTATGTTCAAAAATATCCGAACAAAAAATACTTAAATAAAAACGATAAACCAGTCGCAAAATTTTGGACATTGAGAGATATAAACGCACTTAAGCGCAATCGCACTTTTATTGATTCTGATACTTATAATACAGTTTATATATTAATGGAAAAACTTCCCTATTATTGTTATATTGATATCTTTAAGCAATACGCAGATAAAATGCCATATTTTATTGGAAATTGTGATATAATAATTGATAATGAAAAATTCAATGATATAAAGGAATGTTTTATTGCACAGAGTGTTCACACAAATCCAGTTTTAAAAAATAAATTTAAATTTAGAGAAATTCCTAATGCTAAGCTAAAAATAGATAATTATTTTAGGGAATTATTAGGAAGTAAATTAGGTGAAAAATATGCCAAAAATTTTAATTAAAGAACAAGAACATAAGATTGAAGTGCCAATTTTATTAACTACTGTTAGTGGGAAAATTCGCGTTAAAAATCGTTCAATTTTAAATGAGTATGGAACGCCAGTTGCAACTAGACGCGATGGGTTTGTTTTGAGTAATTATGTCGAATGGCAAATCGGTTATGATGTTGTTAAAAAGGAAGTTGAAAAGCTTGCAGAATCATCATTGCCAGACACGGAATTTATTGGAGCAAATGGAAAGATTAAAGCACTTTATGAATTATCGGAATACATTTGGTATTTTTTTAAGTGGGGTATTATATCTAGAAAAGATCTAGAGAATGTTATTAATTATCTTAATTCGATACAAAACAATGATTTAATTGATAATAATTCTGAATTGCAAATTGATCGTAGTCATCCAGTAGCAAGAAATATAAATGGATTTGATTTTGAGTATACTCAGGTCAAATATCCTCTTTTAATTCACAAATTCAATGGATATGAAATAGTTACCGAGATAAAAATTACTGAAAAACAATATGCAGTCGGCACGCAACCGATGTTATATTTATGTTTTCCCATTACAGAGCTAAAAACGGAAATCAATTTAATTGGACGAACTGCCAAAACAAAAGAAATCGCCCATTTTGAAATAACAAAAAACAATATCAAGGTTTTTTTAGAAATGCTAAAAATGTTTGGCACCTTGTCTGTTAATCATAAACATGATATTTTGCAAATTATAAATACGATTTTGGCATAATTTTGCGGATACATGAAATAGTTTATTGAAAAAATTTAATTATAAAAAAATTACAGCTTATGAATTACAAAAAACTAGAACTAAAAAATGGTCTGCGAATTATCACAGTGCCAATGGCTGAAACGCAAACAGTAACGGTGGTGGCAATGGTTGGTGTTGGTAGTCGCTATGAAAATGAAAAAGAGGCGGGACTTTCACATTTTATTGAACATATGTTTTTTAAGGGCACGGAAAAACGACCAACAGCTTTGGCTATTTCTGAAGAACTTGATGCGATTGGTGGAGAGTTTAATGCGTTTACTTCCAAGGATTCAACTGGTTATTATGTAAAAGTCGATGCTAATCATATTAATGTGGCACTGGATGTGGTGGCGGATATGTATTTGCATTCTAAAATCGAAGAAACAGAAGTAGAAAAAGAACGAGGAACAATTATTCAAGAATTGAATATGTATGAAGATATGCCGATGCGTAGTGTGGGTGATGTTTTTGAAAACTTGCTTTATCCGGAAAATAATTTGGGGAGAGATATTATTGGTTATAAAAAAACAATTAACAATTTTAAGCGGGCAGATTTTTTGAAATATCTCAAGCGGTTTTATTTGGCAAATGACACAGTAATTTGTGTGGCAGGGAAGTTTGACGAAAAAAAAATCGTTGAGCAAGTTAAAAAATATTTTCAGGAAATGTCAGACGGCAAAAAACCAGAAATTAAAAAAGTCGTGGAAAAACAAAAAACGCCGGCCCTAAAAATTAAATTTAAAAAAACCGATCAAACGCAACTTGTGCTTGGAGTGCGAGCGTATGATTTATATAGCGAAAAGCGTTTTGCACTTTCCTTGCTTTCTATTATTTTAGGTGGTAATATGTCCAGTCGATTATTTATGGAAGTGCGAGAAAAAAGAGGCTTGGCCTATTATGTCAGAACAAACACGGAATCATTTGAAGAATGTGGTTATCTCGCTACACAAGCTGGAGTGGAACATAAAAATCTGGCACTGGCTTTGAAAACTATTCTGGCTGAATATCAGAAAATGGCCACGGAAAAAGTGACAGAAAAAGAATTGCAAAAAGCTAAGAATTATATTAAAGGCAAAATGGTGATGGGCATGGAAGCCTCAGACGAAGTAGCGATGTTTTTTATCGGTCAAGAATTGGCACGAAAAGAAATCTTAAAAAGAGCGGAAATTTTTGCACGAATTGATCAAGTGAAAATTGAGGATATTCTAGTAGTTGCCAAAGATATTTTTCAAAACAAAAAATTAAATTTAGCTATTATTGGTCCGCATAAAAATAGCGATAAGTTACAAAAATTATTGAGTATCTAAGCATTTAATAATAAAATATATGCAAAAAAATGAAATCGAAATTTCCACTGGCATAGTTTTCAGAACTATTTTTGTTCTTCTGGCAATCTGGTTTTTGTATCTCGTGTTAGATGTGATTGCCTTGGTAGTTATCGCTGTGATTATTACTTCAGCGATGGATCCGCTAGTTGATTGGTTACAAACAAAAAAAATTCCCCGAACAGTTGGTGTGTTGGGATTATTTTTATTATTATTTTTAGCAATTGGCCTGGCTATTTCATTTCTTTTTCCACCAATGATTGCCCAGTTTCAAGATTTTTCTCAGAATTTTCCTAGATATTTTCAAACAGGCGAAGCTTCATTTGCACATTTGAAAGATTTTTTTGTGAGTAAAAATATCAATCTCGACTTACAACAATTGGCAGATAACTTTACTGGGTCAATAACAAGCCTATCAGGAAGTATTTTTTCCAAAACAGCCAGTGTTTTTTCTGGTTTTATTTCTATCGTAGTGGTTTTTTCTTTAGCCTTTTATATGACAGTAGAAGAAAGTGGCATTAAAAAATTTATTGTTTCTGTTACGCCAGATAAATATAAAGTTTATGCAGCGGACTTGACTACGCGAATTAAGGAAAAAATTGGCAAGTGGATGCTCGGACAACTATTTTTAATGTTAATGATTTTCGTGCTTGATGCAATTGGACTTTATTTGGTTGGCGTTCCGTATGCTTTAATTTTGGCAATTTTTGCCGGAGTAATGGAAATCGTTCCCTATATCGGACCAATAATTTCCGCGGTGCCTGGTGTTATTTTGGGATTTTTAATTTCTCCTACAACCGGATTTTTGGCATTATTAGTTTATTTAATTGCACAACAGCTAGAAAATAATTTAATTGTTCCTCAGGTGATGAAAAAAGCCGTCGGACTAAATCCTGTTACAACAATTATTGCTCTTTTGGTGGGACTTCGTTTGGGTGGCGTGATGGGATCGATCTTGGCCATTCCCGTTGCGACAGCTATCAGTCTTGCAGTAAATGATTTTATAGAAAAAAGAAAAGCATAATAATAGCAACGCTGGAAATTAAAATATCATTAATGGCATTACGAACTGTCCACATTCGTTCGGGGGAATATTTGGGAAAGCGAGTATATCTATGACAAAAAGAATGAAAGGTTTTAATTTTTTCCAGAAATTTAAAATGAAATTTCCAATAAAAAACAGTTAAGAGATCAGGAAACATAGAAAAGAAAGAGCCCAATAGAATGTGATATGTTTTTTCAAAATTAAATTGCTGGAAATAAAAAGCAGAGAGGAGAACAGAAAAAGCAAAAAATAAATCAAGTGCCACTTTCCACCAAGTCGTTTTAATTGAAGCTGTGCGATCATCAAAATATTCTCCATGGCGAAAACTGTCCATAATAAAATGAATAGTTAACGCTAAAATAATAATAAGCCAAGGGTTATCAATATTTTTTCCAATAACAGCACCGGTGAGAGCGTGGGTTGCAAGAATCATAAGAGTTTGATGAGAGTATTTTTTAAAAATTAAAATTTAAATTTTAAACTTGATAGAATAAATATACTATACATTATTGCAATAGTATTTGGCAATAAAAAACCGCCTGACATAAAATTTATGTCAGGCGGGGTTGGTTGTTAAGAGTTACTGGCAATCGACCATCATGGCCATGCCATGATTTACGATGCCAGTCTTCAGGCCATTGCCCAACTTAAAATATTCCGAGTTGGGATACAATTCCACCTCCGTTTGCTGAGATGGATTTTTTTCATCATACATCATCAATGCGGGAAAGAAAGCATTGATAGATTTGTCTTGGCATAACACTACTTTCGGCACGGAGATTTCCCAATCTCCTGCGGAATTTTTTTTAAACTTTCCTGCTGCGTCGATATAACCGTAGCGCCTAGCGATCGTTTGCGGACCTCCGGGAGATGCCACTGACGAAGTTCCGGTTGGCAAATTCAACCTTAAGTAAGTCGTGAGACTATCCACACCACGAATAGTCATCACAAATTCCGTAGCGGTCATTTCCGCTGTCATGGAAATGCCTGAGGGCATTTCCATTTGGGTGTAGGAGTAATTGTGGGTGCTGACCCACATTTGATTTTCACTTGATCCAGCAAAAGCTGGAACAAATACCATTGCCAACAAACAAAAAAATACTGCTACTAAATTTTTCATGTTGTTCTCCTTTTTTTGCTAAAAAAAAAATACTGTTGGACTTGGCCGATATTTGTGATATGGTTTCGCCACAGCAGAAAAGTTTTTATCTTTTTATCGATCAAAAACCTATCTGCTGTGGCAAATCACTAAATTTATTCTTTTTTAAAAAGAACGAATTGACCTGATAACATATATCTAAATACTAGTTTTGTCAAGGGGCTTGAAAAAAAAATCTATTTAGGCTAAGCTTGAATTATGAATAATGGAATATTATATATTATCGCCACACCGATTGGCAACTTAGGCGACATGACTATTCGTGCCATTGAAACATTGAAAAATGTAGATTTTGTTATTTGCGAAGATACGCGAGTAACTAAAAAACTGTTGAATCATTATGCTATTGCAACTAAGGCGGTGCCTTTTTATCAAATGCAAAAAACAGGCGGAGCGGTGAAGCCGGCACCACGATTGGAATATTTTATAGAAGAATTAAAAATGGGAAAAAATGTGGCGCTAGTTAGTGATGCGGGAACTCCCGGCATATCTGATCCGGGAAAACAAATGGTGGCAACTGCCTATGAAAATAATATAATAGTGGTTCCGATTCCTGGAGCTTCAGCATTGGGAGCAATGATTAGTATTGCAGGAATTGATTTGACGAAGTTTATTTTTCTGGGATTTCCGCCACATAAAAAAGGGCGAGAAACTTTTTTCAAGGAAGTTGTGGCACAAAAATATCCTGTCAGTTATTTCGAATCACCGCATCGGGTTATTAAAAATTTAGAACTTTTGAAAAGTCTCGCACCAGATAAAAAAATAATTCTCGGACGCGAGCTGACAAAAATGTTTGAAGAAATTGTGCGAGGAGATGTCTCGCAAGTTTTGAATTATTTTATGGAAAATAAAGATAAAATTAAAGGGGAATTTGTGGTGGTAGCTTATTAGATTTTTTTATAAAAAATATGCCAAAAAATAACTTTTATATAACAACAACATTGCCTTATGTTAATGCTAAACCGCACATTGGTTTTGCAATGGAGATTGTTGAAGCAGATGTTTTGGCAAGGTATCATCGGGAAATAGGCGATGTAGTTTTTTTTAATACTGGAACAGATGAGCATGGACAAAAGATTTATCAAAAAGCGAAAGAACTTAAGCTGGATATGCAAGCATATTGCGATAATATCGTGCCGGAATTTAATAAATTAAAACAAGCGCTTGATTTGAGTTATGATAATTTTGTGAGAACTACGGATATTGAACATGTTAAAGCGGTGCAAACTTTTTGGCAACTTTGCGAGAAAAATGGCGATATTTATAAAAAAAAGTATAAAATAAAATATTGCGTTGGATGTGAATTGGAAAAAACGGATTCAGAATTGATAAAAGGAAAATGTCCCGATCATCCCAATATGGAGATTGAAACCATTGAAGAGGAAAATTATTTTTTTCGTTTTTCGGCCTATCAAGAAAAACTTTTAGAATTATATAAAAATAATCCAGATTTTGTTTTGCCACAAAAAAAAATGAAGGAGGTGCGAAGTTTTGTGGAGCGAGGACTTGAAGATTTTAGTATTTCTCGACTTAAAAGCAAAATGGCTTGGGGCGTGCCAGTGCCCGGTGATGATAATCATGTGATATATGTTTGGTTTGATGCGCTTGTGAATTATATTTCATCCTTAGGTTGGCCAAATAATTTAGAGAATTTTGAAAAATTTTGGCCGGTCGTGCAGATATGTGGCAAAGATAATTTGCGTCAACAATCAGCGATGTGGCAAGCAATGTTAATGTCGGCCAAGTTGCCAAAGTCTAAACAAATTTTTGTAAATGGTTTTATTATAGTTGATGGGAAAAAGATGAGCAAATCTTTGGGCAATGTAATTTTGCCGTATGAAATGGTGGAGAAATTTGGAACTGATGCTACGCGTTATTTGCTTTTGGTCGGAGCAAATTTTGGTGAGGATTTTGATATTACTTGGGAAAAATTAACAGAAAGATATAATGCTGATTTAGCCAATGGTTTGGGAAATTTAGTTTCGCGAGTAATAAAACTTTTTGAAAAAAGCAGTTTAAAATTTGAGTTACCGACCAACGAATCAAAAATAATTTCAAATAATGCACTTTGCCAATTAATCGAAACGATGGAATTAGATCAGGCGTTAGAATTGATAAAAAATATAGTTAGAGATAGCAATCAAAAAATGCAAGAGAAAAAACCCTGGGAACTTGTAAAAAATAATATTAGCGAATTTGAAAAAGTCATGAGCGAGTTGGCGAATAATTTATTTGTAATTTCAGAATATTTAAAACCGTTTTTGCCAGAAACTTCCGAGAAAATTAAAAAAGCCCTTGAGACAAAAAAGCTGGATGCGGTTTTGTTTGGGAGGATTAAGTGATTATGCTAATCGAAACCCATGCCCATCTTGATGACAAACAATTTGACGCAGATCGTGATGAAGTGATCTCGCGGGCTTTTTCTGGTGGCATAAAAAAAATAATAAATATTGGCGCAAGCTTTGGTAGCAGTGTTCGTTCGGTGGCACTAGCTGAAAAATATGAAAATATTTTTTGTTCGATCGGACTGCATCCGCATTATTTTATGCAATATGGCGAAAAAAGTTTTGATAAAATTGCTGAGTTTAAAGCGTTATCTTCTAGTAAAAAAATCAGAGCGATTGGCGAGATTGGTTTGGATTATTTTATGCCAGATGGAAATTTAATTTCAGACGAACAAAAAGAATTACAAAAAAAAGGTTTTATACTGCAATTAGAATTTGCCAGAGCATTAAAGTTGCCAGTAATTTTGCATTGTCGTGGATCACGACCAGAAATAGTGGATATTTATCGCGAGTCTGATGACGCTTATTGTGATATTTTTGAGATTATTTCTCAATTTCCAGAGTTAAATTTTGTCTGGCATAGTTTTGGTGGACGATTAAATTTTACAAAAAAAATATTAGCAAGAAAAAATTTTATATTTTCTTTTTCCGGCAATATCACTTATAATAAATCAAATGCGGAAATTTTTGATGTGATTAGGAAAATTCCACTTGAGAAAATTATGCTCGAAACTGATTGCCCTTATCTGGCACCAGTACCAAGGCGTGGAAAAAGAAATGAGCCGATTTATATAAAGCATATAGCCCAAAAGATTGCTGAGCTAAAAAATTCAAGCGAAGAAATTATTGCAAAAATGACAAACAAAACAGCAGAGAATTTTTTTAAGATTTAATTTTAATTTAAAAATTTTATGAAAGGGATAATTTTAGCCGGTGGAACAGCAACGCGATTATTTCCATTGACCGCAACAACAAGCAAACAACTTTTGCCAGTCTATGATCGACAAATGATTTTTTATCCAATAAATGTTTTAATTAAAGCGGGGATTAAAGAAATTTTAATTATTGTTGCGCCGGAACATTCAGGACAATTTATTAATTTGCTTGGTTCAATTTTTGAAGGAGTGGGAATTCACTTAGAATTTCGTGTGCAAAAAATTCCCAAAGGTTTGGCGGATGCTTTTATTTTGGGAGAAACTTTTATTGGCAAAGATAGTGTAGCGATGGCACTGGGTGATAATATTTTTGAAGATGATTTAAGTGCGAAAATTAAAAATTTCAAAAAAGGCGGTTTGGTTTTTGCTAAAAAAGTAAGTGATCCTGAGCGTTTTGGTGTGGTGGAATTTGATAAAAATGACAAAGTAATTTCAATTGAAGAGAAGCCAAAAAAACCCAAAAGTAATTTTGCTGTAACAGGTTTTTATGTTTTTGATAATCAAGTTATTAAAATTGCCAAAAAACTCAAGCCATCCAAACGAGGAGAAATTGAAGTGACAGATATTAATCGGTGTTATATGAAAATGGGAGAACTTAAAGTTGAAAAAATTAAAGGTGCTTGGTTGGATGCTGGAACATACGATTCACTTTTAGAAGCAAGCGTGGTTGTTAAAAATAAAAAAATTTATGAGCATTTTGATCCGATGATTGATCAAGCAATTGCGGAATTTAATTTTGAACTTAAAAGGATTGCCAAAAAACGACTTAATTAGCAGATTTAAACTTGAGAGTATTTGTTTTTTTGACAGAATAATTAGCAAATAGTATAATATAGAAAGTAAGAAAATAGAGCGATGGTGGGTGGTCGATCTTCCGAAGCGTTCTTACGAAAAAATATAAACTTTAATCTAGAAATACGAAAATGACTACAATTCAAGTGACTGACAAAGAGTTTGTTGAGTATGTTGTAAAACAAGTTGTAAATAATCCGGATGATGTTAAGGTTGAAAGAAAAATCGATGAGATGGGTGTGCTTATTACACTCGATGTCAATCCTGAGGATATGGGAATGATAATTGGTCGTGAAGGAGCAACTGCGAAAGCTTTGCGAACTTTGCTTCGTGTGATTGGTGCTAGAAATAATGCCAGAGTCAATCTTAAAATTAACGAACCAGAAGGATCTGAAAGAAAACCAAGAGAAGATCGCGAACCACGAGAGCCAAGAGAAGAAGTGCGAAAAAGTATTGATGATGTTGTTGGTGATATTGTCTAATTTGATTGAAATTTTGTGAAATAAAAAAGGCTGACGAAAGTTAGCCTTTTTTGATTTGTTTTGGTATAATGAATATGTAGCATGAATAAATGTTGTTTTTGAAAATAAAGGGCGAATTAAATCGCTTGACAAATACTAAAATATACTTTAGTATTTTGATATAAATTGCTAAACTATACTTATGTATGAATAAAGTGCAAATCATTGAAATTCTGGCTTATTGGAATTTGTGGGGTGGTGTGCGTGAAACAGGCATAGAGCGGGTTGGCTATGTGAAAGAATTGTTGCGACAAAAGAATATCAAAGAAGTTTCAATAGTTTCTGGAATTAGGCGATCAGGAAAATCTACTATTTTACTTCAGGTTTTAAAAAAAGCTGTTGAGCAGGGACTTCCCAAGGAGAATACTCTCTATATCAATTTTGAAGAGCCAGCCTTCGCACCACAACTGAAATTGGAGTTTCTCGCTCAATTGCTGGATGCTTATTTGGAAAAATTCAGTCCCGAAGGAAAAATTTTAATTGTGCTTGATGAAGTTCAGTATATAGACGGATGGGAAAAATTTGTTCGTGGTCTCCATGATCGGGAAGAACGAATAAAATTCTATATAACTGGTTCGTCCTCCAAGTTACTTTCCAAGGAATATGGTACAGCACTTACGGGAAGAATTTATACTAATGAAATATTTCCTTTGAGTTTTTGGGAGTTTCTGCTTTTTAAAAATAAACAAAAGCTAATTAATTTTTCTGGCGGAAGGGAACTGCCGGCATTGAAAAATCAGTTTATGGAATATTTGCGGTATGGTGGTTTTCCACGCGTGGTTCTGAGTTCGAAAGTTCAAGATAAATTACAACTCTTAAAAGATTATTATTCTTCTATTATCGAAAAAGATATTGTGCAGAGATATGATGTGCGAGATACTAAAAAGATTAAGGAGTATTATATAAACCTAGTAACTAGTATTGCTACTAGCTTTTCCGGTTATCGGGCGGAAAAAACTCTGGCTATTTCTCAACCTACGGCGAATAAATTTTTTACTTACGCTCAGGATGTTTTTTTAACTCAAGGAATAAATTTATTTGACTATTCTTATTTGAAGCAAAAAGCTAATCCGGAGAAAGTGTATGTTATTGATTTGGGAATTTATCGAGCAGTTTCTTTTCGATTCAGTGAAAATTTGGGGCGTATTTTTGAAAATATGGTTTTTCTAGAATATCGTCGAAAAGGCGAAGATATTTTTTATTGGAAAGGAAAAAATGAAATAGATTTTCTTTTGCGAAAAGGCGTTAAAATTGAAAAAGCAATAAATGCTTGTTGGGAGTTGAATGAGGGAAACAGAGAGAGAGAAATCGCTGGATTGAAAGAAGCGATGAAAAAATTTAAACTTAAAAAAGCTCAGCTTATTACGATGGGTTATTCGGAAGAGATAAAGGTAGAAGGAGGAAAGATTGAAATAAAAAACTTTTTTGAGGAGTTTTTAAGAAAATAATCACCAAAAAATATGCGTTTCGACATCATCACAATTTTTCCTCGAGATTTGATTTGTTTTGGTATAATAGAAATACGGCACAAAATAAAAAAAAGATATGCTGAAAATAATTAAGCAATTTATTCAATTTTATGGCAGGAAAATCTTCCAATCAAAATTTACATAAAGCCAACAAAGCCAAAAATGATGAGTTTTATACACAACTTGCGGATATCACTAGAGAGTTAGCTCATTATAAAAATCATTTCAAGGGCAAAACAGTTTTTTGCAATTGCGATGATCCAAGAGTGAGCAATTTTTTTCATTATTTTTCCTATAATTTTGAATTTCTAGGACTCAAAAAATTAATCACAACTTGTTATAAAAATCAAAGTGTCGATTTGTTCAGTCAAAATAATTCTGAAAAAGCGATTTATTTGGAATACATTGGCGATAAAAATGAAAATCGAGTGCCAGATATTTCAGAAATTGGTATCAAGCATTTAAAAAAGAATGGTGATTTCAGAAGTCCTGAATGTATTGAACTTTTAAAGCAAGCTGATATCGTGGTGACTAATCCGCCTTTTTCTTTGTTTCGGGAATATGTGGCACAATTGGTTGAGTATGATAAGAAGTTTATTATTATTGGACATCAAAATGCTATAACATATAAAGAAATATTTAAATTGATCAAGGATGATAAATTATGGCTAGGCTATGGGTTTAATGGTGGGGCGGCACATTTTATTAATACGCATTATGAAGATTATGCAACTGCTGGAGATCATAAGGATGGAATGATTAGAGTTTCTGGTGTTGTCTGGTTCACTAACTTAGAAATAAATAAACGACACGAAGATTTAATTTTATACAAACAATATAATCCAGAAGATTATCCAAAATATGATAATTATGATGCAATAAATATTAATAAGACAAAAGATATCCCAATGGATTATGCCGGAACGATGGGCGTGCCGATTACTTTTTTAGATAAATATAATCCGGAGCAGTTTGAGATTATAAAATTTCGCAAAGGTGATGATGAAAAAGATTTAAGCATAAATGGAAAGTGTCCATATTTTAGAATTTTAATTAAAAACAAGAAAATTTAGGTGGGTGTTGGTTTCGATAGTTGGTTTCGACAAGCTCAACCAACAATGCGTTCCCGTTGCCTGAGCCCGTCGAAGGCAACACCCTTCTCCGTTGCCTGAGTTTATCGAAGGCAACACTCAGCGAATTGGTGTGAGTGTTGGTTTCGACAAGCTCAACCAACGAGTAGGTGATTGGTTTCGACAGTTGGTTTCGACAAGCTCAACCAACGGATGCGTTCCCGTTGCCTGAGCCCGTCGAAGGCAACACACCCGTCGAAGGCAACACACAATGTCTATGCTTATCGAAGGCAACACCTGCGAATTAGTAAGTATTGGTTTCGACAAGCTCAACCAACGGGTATGAGTAAAGGATACATGTATATTTTAGAATGTGCTGATGGTAGTTACTACACTGGAAGTACAAAAGATTTGGAATTTCGTTTGGCTCAACATCAATCAGGAAAAGGTGCAAATCACACAAAAAAGAGATTGCCAGTTAAATTAGTTTATTTTGAAGAATATGCTAGAATTGATGAAGCATTTTATCGAGAAAAGCAAGTGCAAGGTTGGAGAAGAGAAAAAAAAGAAGCGTTGATACATAATCAATTTGAAAAATTACCAGAATTGGCTAGAAAAAATAACTTTTAATTATACTATTTATGAAAATTAAACTACAAGAAATCGCAATCAGAGAAATTGTTGATGCGTATGCTAATAATGATGAAGAAGGTGTGGTTGGCTATAGTGGAAAACTAAATATCCGTCCAAAATATCAAAGAGAATTTGTGTATAAGGATAAGCAAAGAGATTTAGTGATTGAAACTGTGCAAAAAAGTTTTCCATTAAATGTAATGTATTGGGTGAAAAATGAAGATGGAACTTTTGAAGTTTTGGACGGACAACAACGCACAATTAGTATTTGCGAATATGTGGTAGGCAATTTTTTTCTAAATAACTTATCTTTTCACAATCTTACCGACATAGAGCAAGAGCAAATTTTGAATTATAAACTTATGGTTTATTTTTGCGAGGGAAATGATAAGGAAAAACTAGATTGGTTTAAAACAATTAATATCGCTGGTGAAAAATTAACTGATCAAGAATTGCGAAATGCAATTTATACTGGCACTTGGTTAACTGATGCCAAAAGATATTTTAGTAAATCTGGTTGCCCTGCCTATGGTATTGGAAGTGATTATTTAAATGGTTCTAGTATTCGTCAAGAATATTTAGAAACGGCTATTTCGTGGATTAGTGATGAAAACATTGAGCAGTATATGGCAGAAAATCAGCACAAGCCAAACGCCAATGAGTTGTGGCTCTATTTTCAAAGCATAATAAATTGGATTAAAGCTGTTTTTCCCAATTATCGCAAAGAAATGAAAGGCGTTTCTTTTGGGAATTTATACAATCGATTCAAAGATCAAGAAGTTGATTTTGAAAAATTAGAAGAAGAAATCACAAAACTAATGCAAGATGAAGATGTAACAAAAAAATCTGGAATTTATCCTTATGTTCTGACAAGAAATGAAAAATATTTAAATATCCGTGCTTTTGCAGATAAACAAAAAAGGGAAATTTATGAAAAACAAAAAGGCATTTGCATAAAATGCAAAGAACATTTTGAAACAGAAGAAATGGAAGCTGATCATATCACACCTTGGCACGAAGGCGGAAAAACAATTTCAAAAAATTGCCAGATGCTTTGTAAGAATTGTAATCGAACTAAATCTGGAAAATAATCACCAAAAAATATGCGTTTCGACATCATCACAATTTTTCCTCAAATTTTAAATTCTTATTTGCAAGAATCAATTATTGGGCGTGCTCAAAAAAATAAATTTATTGAAATTTTTACGCATAATTTGCGAGATTATACGGACGATAAAAATGGTAAGGTTGATGATACGCCATATGGCGGAGGAGCAGGAATGGTGCTTCAAGTTCAGCCGATTTATGCTTGTGTTGAGAAAATAAAAAAAATAATTACTAAAAAACAAAATAAAGCTAATACACGAATAATTCTTTTTTCAGCTAAGGGCAAAAAATATACACAAAGAACAGCAGAGCGGTTGGCAAAATATACTAATTTGGTTTTGATTTGTGGACGCTATGAAGGCGTAGATGAGCGAGTGGCAAAAAATATTGCTGATGAGGAAATTTCTATTGGAGATTATGTGCTTACGGGCGGAGAAATTCCCGCGTTAATTATTGTTGATTCTGTTGCACGACTTTTGCCTGGAGTATTGGGAAATGCTGAAAGCGCTAAAAATGAATCCCATAAAATTAAAAACTACAAAGAACATCCACAATATAGCAAACCGCAAGAATTTAATAATTGGCCAGTGCCAGCAGTGCTTATGAGCGGAAATCATAATGAAATAAAAAAATGGCGAGAAAAAAATGACAAAATATAAAGAACATGAAATAAATAAAAACTTATTATTTATAACTTCACTGTTAGTTATTTTTGGTTTGGCAATGATTGCTTCGGCTGGCATCGCTTATTCGCGTAGTCGCTTTGGTGATTCTTATTATTTTTTTAAGCATCAATTATTTTATGGAGTTTTGCCAGGATTATTTATTTTATATGTAACTCAAAAAATCAATTATAATTTTTGGAGAAAAATTGCTTTTCCTTTTTTTATTCTGAGTATTTTTTTGCTTATTTTAGTTTTTGTACCAGGTGTCGGCTCCAAAGTTTATGGTGCGAGTCGTTGGTTGCAACTTGGTCCGTTTTCTTTTCAGCCCTCAGAAATGCTAAAATTAGCAATTATTATTTATCTGTCAGCTTGGCTGGAAAGTCGCGCGGAAAAAGTGAAGGATTTCTATGAAGGTTTGTTGCCATTTTTAGCAGTGGTTGGTGTGGTTAGTTTTCTTTTGGAAAAACAACCGGACATGGGAACGCTTGGTGTGATTATTTTTATTGCTATGTCGATTTTTTTTATTTCCGGTGCCAGACTTTCCCATATGTTTATGATTGCTGGTTCTGGTTTCGCGGCACTTGCACTGCTAATTAAATTTGAATCTTATCGTATGGATCGATTTTTAGTTTTTTTGCATCCCGAATTAGATCCGCGAGGAATTGGCTATCAAATTAATCAAGCACTTCTGGCTATTGGTTCAGGTGGAATTTTTGGAGTAGGATTGGGGCATAGCATGCAAAAATTTAATTATTTGCCAGAACCAGTCGGCGATTCTATTTTTGCCATTATCGGAGAAGAATTGGGACTGATCGGAGTTTTAATTTTAGTTTTTTTATTTTTAGCTCTTGCCATGATCGGTTTTCGGATTGCCAAAAATGCACCAGATCGTTTTTCGCAACTTACCGCAGTGGGCATTACTTGCTGGATAACTTTTCAAGCCCTCATTAATATTTCAGCCATTTCTGGAATTATTCCACTCACAGGAATTCCATTACCGTTTATTAGCTATGGCGGAACATCTCTTATTTTTCTGATGGCGGGAATCGGTGTGCTTTTAAATATTTCTAAGCAGACTAGTTCAAATAATTAGATGATTAGAAAATAAATTTTATGAAAAAAACTACAATAAAAAAAGACGAATTCAATAGAGGTGAAATTATTATCTATAAAACCACGAAAAATGAGGTTGAGTTGGAAGTGCAATTTAAAGAGGAGGCTATCTGGCTTAGACAAAGAGAAATTGCAACTTTGTTTGGAAAAGAAAGATCTGTCATTGCTAAGCACATTAAAGCAATTTTTTCCGACAAAGAAATAGACGAAAAAAGTAATGTGCATTTTTTGCACATTGCAAATTCTGATAAACCAGTGATGTTTTATGGTTTGGATGTTATCTTAGCGGTGGGCTACAGGACAAATTCTGCAAGAGCTATTCATTTTAGAAAATGGGCGACAAATGTTTTAAGAAAATATTTGCTACAAGGCTATGTCATTAATGAAAAACGCCTCATGGAAGCACAAGAAAAATTCAATGAACTAAAAATGACCATTGATTTTTTGCAAAAAAAGTCAAAAAAAGAATTGCTGGCAGGACAATCTGGTGAGATTTTGAATTTACTTTCTGCTTATGCTAAAACATTGACAATGCTCGAACAATATGACAAAGGGAGTTTGAAAGAAATGAGGGGCGGAAAAACTAAATTTGTGCTATCCTATAAAAAATGCTTGCAAGTAATTTTGGAATTGAAAAAAGAGCTAGTTAATAAAAAAGAAGCTAGCGATTTATTTGGGCAAGCAAGAGGCGGGAGTTTTGAGGGAATTGTCAAGGGACTTTATCAAACTTTTGGCAAAAAAGAACTCTATCCAACAATCGAAGATCGAGCGGCACATCTCTTATATTTCACGATCAAAGACCATCCATTTTCTGATGGCAATAAACGCTCAGGTGCATTTTTGTTCGTATATTTTCTAGACAAGTCGGATTATCTCTATCGTATGAGCGGTGAGAGAAAGATTAATGATAATGCTCTCACGGCGCTCGCGCTTCTTGTCGCAGAAAGTGATCCAAAAGAAAAAGAAATTATGGTGAAAATTATTAAGAATTTAATAGCGGATTAAATATTTTTTAATAACTCAGGAAATAAACTTTATGCTAGAAACAAACGAGTTTAAATAATTAAAAATCCCGAAGTATAAAATATACACTTCGGGATTGTTTCTTTATCAACCCTGCGTTCTTTTTTGAATGCAGGGTGTTAATATTATTTCATCGAGGATAATATCCCCGACAAAAGCTCCATCGCCAGTTTGAAATTTGATGCGATCAAATTTGCCACTAGATGGGAGCATTTGTTGTGTGATTGGAATTTCTATCTTTGTGAGTTCTGCTTGTCTGGGTGTAACAATGATTTGTCCACAACCAGAAATGCTTTCGTCACAAAAACTCGTTCGGAGACTCGCTTCCCCTTTGTAATAAAAGGAAACATTCAAGGAGCCTCTAATATCAAAGTCAGAGTGTTCATCTTTGATATTTTTGCTGGCTATGTCAAAGCCATCACTCCAATTGCCATTGAAGTGTATGCTTAGACTTGGACTATTGTCCAAGCCACCAGCTTCTAGTATTCTAGACGCCACTCCTTCCCAGGCATAAACCTGGTAACCATTTTGGAGGTTATTGTGGAAAATGTAATCCCCACCATTTCTATTTTGAAAGTTTATTTTTTTGGTGGAGTATTCTGCAAATGTTTTGGCGATGGCCTTGCTCTCGCCAAGAATGTATGTATCTTGATGAGGAATATCTTCTGGTTCTAATGCCCACAGAATTATTCCTACATTATGAAGCATTAAATATTCACGCAGGAGTTCTTTGAAAACAATATCCCACGCATCAGTTTTTGTCAGGAAGCCAACTTCGCCAAAAAGTAGTGGCTTGTTGTATTCCCGTGACCATTTAATTGCGCCCCAGGCCAATCGATAGAGTTCGCTTTTCCACCCGTCTGGTGGATAATCGTCTATCTCCCCATCGTATTTTCCATTATAATTGGAATCGGCATATAGATGGGGAGTAAAAACCAGTTTGCTTGCTGTATCGGTTAATTTTTCCAGATTGTCATTTTCAGCATTCAGCCATCCGCCAGCACTGCTGAATGTTTTTCCGTTGACGAAAACAAAGTGGTCAGAATCAACCTCTCTGATTCTATTTATTGCCGATTGGGCAATAGACAGCCAATTTGATTCATGGGAGGTTTTATTTGGTTCGTTCATAATTTCATAACCAAACAATGCAGGACTATTTGCAAACTCCTGCACGAGCTGTGTCCATGTTTGATTTAATAGTTCTCGATGAATCAATGAATCATTAATCAAGAATATTTTTTTCGCATAATCATCAATGTAGTATAGATAATTATGCATGTCCAGGATTAGCAGTTGATCGTAATCTTGTGCCATCCCTAGGCATTGTCTTAAATATCCCAGGTAAACCTGATCGAACACAATGTCCTTGCCAGGGACATAATTTATGTTCAATGAGCCTGGGACTAAGCGTCCGAGATCAAAGGGCAGTCTGACCACTCTGGATCCGAGGCTTTTGGCAGATTGAAACTGTGATGAGCTCGGAACAAAATAATCAGTACCCGCTGTTCCAGGGTATCTTGCCGGACATATGAGATTATCAACATGCGGAATCCCATATTCCAGTCCAGATATGCCCAGACCATGAATTGGTCTGCAAGTATTTTCTCGAATATCAACTAAAATATTCCCCAAAATAAATACTGGGGGAGCGGTTGCCATTAACGAACCAACAAATAATAAAGACAAAAAACAAATTAGAATCGTGCCAAAAATAGTTTTTCTCATAGTGGGCTTTCCTTTCGATATCAAAAATGTTAATGAACAATTATTAGCATACAAATGCTAATGGAAATCAGGATAGATTATATATAAGAAATTGTCAATAATTAGTTCCGTATGTCAAAATTATATAGAAATGTCATACCCCCGCGTTTTTTTAAAATGTCATACTTGCGAAACAAGAGAATTATGGGCTAATTGTTTTTGCTTAAATTGAGCTGCCATTCTCACTCTCCAAGGATGATTGATCGGTGGTATTCATGAAGTTTTTTGTGGAGTAATAGCCAGCAGTTTCATTTTAACTTTTTCAGGTCTTTGGGGTAACTTTTCAAAATTAAGATACTGAGCTTTTTTGCTTAGATGAATCGAATTGTCTAATCTTTCTTCAATCAAAATTTCATCTCTGCGATAAACGGTTGTGAGTTGAATTTCTTTTAATTGATACTATGTGTTTTTAAATTGAATAGTGAAATCATTTTTAACTTATCGCTTAGACTGAATGGAAAATATTTTAGCTAGGTTTTCTTTTTCATTTTTGGTTAGTGGTTTGTGCAAATCAGTTTTTTTGGTAGGAATAACTGCAAACCTTTGATTGAAATTAGGAATATACTTTATGGACTTGATTTTGTTTTCTCACTTTTGGTTTCCAATATTTTTCTTCGATCATTAACTCGCGAATTGTCGTTACGCCCAAATTGATTTTATTCAGTTCCATTAGTTTCTCTGTTGCTAATGTTGGACCGAAATCAGAATACTTTTTTTAAGCAGTTTTTTGGCTTTTTCCAAAAGTTTATTTTCTAATTTATTGTTGCCCGTCTTATTTCTTAGTTTGTGGATAATTCCTTGTGTTCCGCTTTTGATCACATTGATATTGAGCTTAATGATTAACTCAATATCTTAGCAGGTATGACATTTCTAGAAAACGCTACTATGACATAGCTATATTTTTATGACAAGAAATTTTTAAAAAAAATAAAACCGACAAAGCTATGTTTAGCTTTGGCCGGTTTTTTTGTTTTTTTATCATAGATCTCTCCTCTTCCTAGACCATGATTTTAATAATGGGCTGGCTGATAAAAAGCTCGATGGCTTCTTTGGCGATCTCAGTCATCTTATTTCTTATTTTTATATTCCGCCAAAATCCATCGGATTCCCAAGAGCTAAATAATTCCCATGGATTAACCCAGATGAAACTTTTTATGCCTTCTTCTTTTTGAGGAGACATTTGAAATTCTTTTCCGAAACTGTCCAGATGAGCGAGATAAAGATGATAACTTACTTTTTCGTATTCTTTTATCTTTCCCCAATCTTTAAGTTCAATGACTTGAACGGGCTGATTTTTCAGTCCCAGCTCTTCATGAATTTCTCTCCTGGCGGCGATACTTGGAGTTTCTTCTTTTTCAATATGTCCGCCTGGGAGCATAAGCGATCCCCGTTCATATTCCAAAAGCAAAATCTCTCTGTGCCGAATAATAATGCAAAGAACAATTTTTTTCATTTTACACCTCCTGTTTAGTTGGTTTTATTTTTTAATGTGATTACGACAATTTCTGGAGTGCTATTTGTGCGCATAGCTGGTCCCCATGTACCCAAACCACTACTAATATAAATTGTGTAATTGTTTATTGTGTGCAATCCATAATCATAGCCGTGATAAATTAGTTTCGTGATAAGATTAAAAGGAAAAATTTGTCCCAAATGGGTGTGGCCAGAAAGTTGTAAATTGACACCATTTTCTGCAAATTGGTGTATGTTAGTAGGGGAATGATAAAGCAAGATATTTGGCTTGCCAAAAAACTGGGATTTTAATTCTTGTAGCGTAATAATAATATCTTTTTTTAAATCTCGTTCTGGATAACCAATGCCAATTAGTTTTAATCCGGAAATATCCACAACCTGATCTTTAAGAATTTGGACTTTATTTTTTTCGAGCGTGGCAATTGTTTTTTCTGTGCCCAAATATGTTTCATGATTTCCGTTGACAAAAAAAGTTCCTTGAGCAGTTTTGAGATTATTTAATGGTGAGATTAAAAGATCTAGCTTTCCATCCATGCCATCAAAAAAATCTCCAGTAATAAGTACTAGTTCGGGGTTGAGGGGATTTATTTGGTCAATAATATTTTGCAGAAAATCCTTGCGATAAATTAATCCTAAATGCACATCTGCGAGTTGCACGACTTTCTTGTCTTGCCAATTTTCGGGTAAATTAGGAATTGTAACTGTAATATTTTTCAGTCTTGGCTGAAAAGCATTCCAGCTTCCATAAAGTGAAAAAACAAAAGCTAAACTAAAAGAAATCAGAGCAATAAGTGAGAGATTAAAATTGATACCAGCTAGTTTAAATAGCCAATTAAGAAAACTAATAATTAAAATAGCCAAAACAAGATTGGTCAAAAATCCAAGCCAAAAACCAGAGAGTAAATAGCTGGCACGAGTAGCCAAATCTTCACGCACATGCGCAAGAATTGAAGTCAAAATAAAACTAATAGCTAATAAAAAAAGCGTAATAAACAAAAGCTTTTTATAGTTATGTAAAAAAGGAAAAAATTTAATTAGTGATGCATATAAAAAATAATGCGAACCAAAAAGCGTTAAAACTAAAAGTGTGAGAAAAAAAGTAATTTGCAAAAAGACCATAAATAAAAAATTAAACTAAAACTAAAATAAAATAAATTATCTTTCAAGATCAAGTACTTCATCGATTCTAATTTGGGCGACAAAATCTGGCACATGACTAACGAGCACCATTGCACCAGTGTATTCATCTAAGGCTTTAGCAATAATAGGTAAATGGCGAAAATTGATGTGATTAGTTGGCTCGTCAAGAATTAAAAGTCCCGGCTCAAGCAAAACGAGTTGGGCGAAAGCCACGAGACCTTTTTGACCTTCAGAAAGACTGCCGATTTTAGCATAGACACATTCTTTTGTGAGTAAAAAACCTGAGGCAACTGAACGCATTTTTTCTTCGTCTTTTAGTTTCATGACCGAAAGTAGGGAATCATAAACCGTATCTTCAAAATTAAGAGTAGAAAAATCTTGGCGATAATAACCGACACGAACATCAGTTAGAATTTTTGCACTAAGTGTTTCTCCTTTGGCAATTGATTCGAGTAGGGTGCTTTTGCCAATACCATTTGGTCCGGAAAGAAGTAGATGCTGATTTTTACGCAATGAAACATTGACGGTTTTTTCCGTTGGTTCATAATTTTTAACAATCGTAACAGAATCGATATGTAAAACTTCTCCGCCCAATTCTGCTTGGCAAGGTATTTCGAATGGACGAATGGCTTTGTCTTCTCTTCGAATATCTACTTTGGCTTCTTCCATTTCCGCTGCCTTGTCACGCATTCTTCTGGCGACAAGTCGCATTTTTCCACCCTTGTTTGCAAAAAAATTAGCCTTTTCTTTATTAGCAATAATTTCTTTTTCATATTGAGCATTTTTGCGTTTTTCTTTTTCAATTTGCGCGGCAATTTCTTCCACAACAGAATAGTAGTCGCCGAGATATTGTTGGGTTTTGTGATTAAAAATATCTAAATAGAGAACGCCATCAGTAAAAGAATTTAAAAAATCAGCATCATGCGAAATGACTAAGCAAGTTTTTGTGGAGTTGATTAAAAATTGAGTTAAATGCTCAATGCCAGCCGGATCAAGGTTGTTAGTTGGTTCATCAAGAATTAATAAATCCGGATCAGAAATAATTGCTGAAGCAAGAAGCAAGCGAGCTTGTTGTCCGCCAGAAAAAGATTTGATAATTCGATCATGCGGTGCTTTTAAATTAACCACATTTAAAACTTTATCAATACGCGGAGTCAGATTATAAATTTTTTCCGTAAAGCGTTTAGCAAAAAAATCATTCACCGTAAGATCTAATTCGTCACGAGGAATAACTTGCTTGGCATAGGCGATAGTGAGATTTTTTGCGACATGAATTGTGCCTGATTTTGGTTTTAATGCTCCTGTGATCATTTCCAATAGCGTGCTTTTACCAGCACCATTTTGTCCCATTAAAGTTACTTTTGCTCCTTGACGCAAAGAAAAAGAAGCATCATCAAGAATGATTTTATCACGGGAATATTCAAAAGAAACTTCATTAAATCTGATAGCAACTTCATTGGTGGACATAGTGCGTAAAAATTAATTGATAATACTCGAATTTTTAGTATACACTATTTTTAAAAAAAGGGAAATGTTTAGTTTGTGTATTTAAAAATCAATCGATTTCGGTGTCATTGATGACATCGTATTTTAAATTTAAATAAGAATCATTTAATTTTTTTACCTCGGTTAATTTCAACGCTTTTATCAGGGCAAGCTCCTTGAGAGAAGATAGTGACTTTCCAGCTATCAATGATGGCGTATTTTCTCCACCAATTAAAGCTGGAGCAATTACAAGTGAAATTTTATCAATCAATTTATTCCTCAAAAAAATTGCGTTGAGTGTTTCTCCCGTTTGAATAGTTAATCGACTAATTCCATATTCTTGTTTTAATTTTCTGAATAAATCAATAAAATCAATTTTGTTTTTGTAGTAGATGATTTCCAAATTATTAGCAGTCTTTCTTTGAAAAGCAGGATGCACTTTATTTGTTGTGATGATGTAGAGCTTTTTGCTTTTTTTAAGAAAATTATCTACGCCAGTGCAATTCAAGTGGGGCTTATTATCAATTATCAAAAAACTAACTGGTAGTTTTACAATATTCTTTTGTGGTTTATTTGCTCCAACTTTTGCTAACACTCTGCCCGAATTCAATGAATGTGAATCAGTCGCTTGTTCAATTTCATAATATTGTTTCAAGCCTTCCTTGAGGCCTTTTATTCTTGGAAAATCTTTATCAACATCTAATTTGTCATTACTGACTGTTGAAATTTTACCATCAACCGAAGTGAGCATAAACAATGTTGTAATTGGTCTGGGCATATTTTTTTTGTTAATTTATTAGGTATTTTTTGATATTGTCGATTTTGTTGGGATTGGGATTGGGATTGGGATTGTAGGGAACAGGCATGCCTGTTCCCTACGATTACGGGGTTATATTTTCAATCATCAAGAACCCGTGAACATAATTTGGCATGATAGTAGATTTTTCTTTTCGTGCAAATTATGTTTATGTCGATCCTTATCTCTATTTATTTTTTTACAAAACCGTCATCGCACTAACCTTATCGCCAGTTTGTGGTCGCATAACGCGAACGCCTTGTGTGGCACGACCAAGAATAGAAACACTAACAAGAGGAATACGAATAATTTGACCTTTATCGGAAGTAAGAATTAAATCTGCATCAAGATTATCCACATTGATAATACTAGCACCAATTAACTTTCCTGTTTTGGCAGTCGTCGCTGCTGTTTTAATTCCTGAGCCACCGCGTTTTTGAATTTTGTAATATTTAATATCGGATCTTTTACCATAACCATTTTCAGTGATGACTAAAAGTTGATTGCCCTTTTGACCTTTGAAGAAAACATCCATACCAACAACAAGATCATCTTTTTTTAATTTAATTCCACGCACTCCCGTGGCCGCACGACCCATAGAGCGAACATCACTTTCCTTGTAATGAATTGCTTGACCATGTGAAGTTGTGATGACAATTTCATCTGTGCCAGTTGTGGCATTAACCCAACGAAGCGCATCACCCTTGTCTAATTTTATAGCAATAAGACCTGAACGACGGACATTTTCAAATTCTTCCAGTGTAGTTTTTTTGACAGTGCCCATCTCGGTGGCCATAAAAAGATATTTATAATTATCATCTTTGTTGAAAGCAATAATAGCTGTTACTTTTTCTTCACCAGAAAGTTGCAAGAAATTAACAATCGATTGTCCTTTGGAAATTCTGGATGATTCTGGAATTTCATAAGACTTAGTTTGAAAAACTTTTCCACTGTTAGTGAAAAATAATAAATTATCATGTGTCATAACACCAAGTAGTTTTTCAACTTCGTCACCCTCTCTGGTTGTGGCACCAATCACGCCCTTGCCACCTCGTTTTTGCACTTTATAAACAGCAGGGTTCATTCTTTTAATATAACCTTCCTTGGAAATCGTTATGATTGCTTCTTCGTTGGGGACTAAATCTTCTTGCTTAAATTCTGATACGCCAGATTTAATTATTTTTGTTTTTCTTTCGTCGCCATATTTTTCCTTCACACGATTAAGTTCGCTTTTGACAATGCCGAGAATTTTCTTTTCACTTTTTAGGATTGCTTCAAGTTCAGCGATGATGCGTAATTTTTCAGCCAATTCATCTTCAATCTTTTTTTGTTCCAATCCGGCAAGTGTTTGCAATCGCATTTCCAGAATGGCCGTAGTCTGTCTGTCAGAAAGCAAGAATTTTTTCATCAAATTGACATGGGCTTCTTCTTTTGTTTTGGATTTTTTGATTGTTTCAATGACGGCATCAATATGATCAAGTGCTTTTTTTAGACCTTCCAAAATATGGGCACGATCACGGGCTTTTTCCAAATCATATTTTGTGCGACGAGTGATTACTTCTTTTCTGTGAATAATATAATATTCAAAAATTGATTTTAAATTTAGGACAGTTGGTTCAATGCCATTAACAAGGGCGAGCATATTAACATTGAAATTTTTTTGCAAATCAGTTAAATCATAAAGCTTATTGAGCACTTTTTGAGGATAAGCATCTTTTTTTAATTCAATCACAAGTCGAACACCATCTTTGTCGGATTCATCGCGAATATCACGAATGCCCATAATTTTTCCTTCCTTCACAAGATCGGCCATTCTTTCAATCATGGTTGATTTGTTTGTGGCATAGGTCATTTCTGTTACAATAATTTGAAATGCACCAGTTTTAGTTTCATTGATTTCCGCTTTTGCTCTGGTGAGAATTTTTCCACGACCAGTTCTATAAGCTTCAATAATATCTTTTTTATTATAAATTATGCCACCAGTTGGAAAATCGGGACCTTTAACAAATTCACAAAGATCTTCTACTGTGGCATTGGGATTATCGATTAAATGATCAATCCCTTCAATTAATTCAGTAATATTTTGAGGAGGAATGTTAGTCGCCATTCCAACGGCAATTCCCATGGAACCATTTAAGAGTAGTTGGGGTAAATTAGCGGGCAAAACAGTCGGCTCTTCATGTTGACCATCAAAATTTGGTACAAAATTAACTGTATTTTTTTCAATATCAGTAAGCATCTCTTCGGCAATTGGTGAAAGTTTTGCTTCGGTGTAACGATAAGCCGCTGCCGAGTCTCCATCCATCGAACCAAAATTTCCTTGACCTTTGACGAGGGGATAACGCAAAGAAAAATCTTGGGCCATACGCACCATTGAATCATAAACTGCCACATCACCATGTGGATGATATTTTCCCAAAACTTCTCCCACCACTGTCGCAGATTTTCTAAATTTTGCATTAGCACGAAGGCCAGTGTTCCACATAGAATAAAGAATGCGACGATGCACTGGCTTCATGCCATCACGCACATCAGGCAGAGCACGAGAAACAATGACACTCATGGCATAATCCAAATAGGATTGTTGAATTTCTTCAGTTATTTCACGCGGTTGGATGTTTTCCAATTCAATTTTCATTTCCATAATATTATTTTTTATTCTAAGGGTTGATTAGTTTCAGTTGGAGCTTGTTTTAGATTTTTATTTAGATCTGTCAGTGAGTTTTTCATATCATCAGTGGCATCTTTGAGTGATTTTTTTTCAACTTGCAAATCCTCAAAAACATTTTGTTTTTTGGTAAATTCAGTTTTTTTAAGTGTATCAGCAATGGAAAAAAACCAAAGTAGTATAATAAAAAACATGGAAATGGCAACGGCAATATAGGTGTAGCGTTTTTTGATATGCTCTGGTTTCTTGCGAATTTCTTCTAATTTTCTTTGGATGCTCATTATTTTTTTAAAAACTATTCAATACCCATAATCATAATTTCCATATTCTTTCCTTCCAAATCTTTGCTTTTCAAATTTAGCTTAGCGGGTCTTTCTTTTTTGCAATAACCCATTTCAAGACAGAATTGATTTTCGTCTTCGATATCAACAGTCGAGCCAGCCATTTTAAAATGAATCGGAATAATAATGTTTGGTTCAATTTTTTTGATTGTTTCAATCGCTTTTTTATAATCCAGTGTATATTTTCCACCGATTGGCACCATCAGAATATTGACTGTGCCAATTTTTTCTAGTTGTTTTTCATCTAAGTCAGATCCAAGATCGCCCAAATGACAAATCTTGATATCTTCGCTATCAACCAAGAAAATTGTATTAGCCCCTTTTTCTTTTCCTTGCACACTGTCATGAAAAGAAGAAATGCCAATGACATTTACACCTTTAACTGAATATTCTCCCGGTAAATCAATGACGCGTGGTTCGCCTTTCAGTGCTTCAATATTATTATGATCAGGATGACCATGTGAAACCAAAACAAAATCCGCTTGTCCTTGTGGTGGACGAAGACCGATGGATTTGTCAAAAGGATCCATAAAAAAAACTACTTCGTTCTGACCTCGACCAGCCGGCTTTAAGCAAATCTTAAAACAAGAATGACCATAATACTGGATATTCATAAATTTTTTTTGATTAAGTTTTTATTAACATAGATATACTAGCACAGAGAAAATAAGCTGTCGAGGAAAAATTTGATAAATTAAAAAATTGACTAACTATTCACAGCTGATATGATAGAAAAGTGATTGATAGTATCGGGCGTGTAGCTCATCTGGTAGAGCGCTTCCATGGCATGGAAGAGGTAAGGAGTTCGAGTCTCCTCATGTCCACAAAATTAAAATATTACAATAGGCCTTCATAGCTCAATGGATAGAGCAGATCCGTCCTAAGGATAAGATGTAGGTTCGATTCCTACTGAGGGCACAATAAATTTTTTCCAAATAATTATGCCCCAAATAAAAAACCGTAAACCAACCAGATTAAAAAATTATAATTATTCTGAGAATGGATTTTATTTTGTAACGATTTGCACAAAGAATAGAGAAGAATTTTTTGGAAACATTGAACATGAAAAAATGAATTTAAATGAATATGGAGAGATAGCAAAAAATTGTTGGCTAGAAATTCCTAATCATTTTCCATATTGCGTATTAGATGAATTTATTATTATGCCAAATCATGTTCATGGTATTTTGGTAATTAAAAATGATGACGCCCATAATAATTCTACCGATAACCCCGCAGGGAAACCCGCAGGGAAACCCGTAGGGAACAGGCATGCCTGTTCCCTACAATCCCAATCCCAATCCCAACAAAATCGACAATATCAAAAAATACCTATTATAATTGGATCGTTCAAATCTGCCATTACCAAAATAATCCATAAAAAATTGTCCTATTTTGGATGGCAAAAATCATTTCACGATCACATTATTTGTAATGAAAAATCCCTCTATAATATTCGTAATTATATTGTGAATAATCCTTTTAAATGGGATTTGGACGAAAATAATTTAAATATTTTTAGAAATTAGTTATGGCACAATGTTTGATTTTTAATACCACATAGAATATACTTTATAAGTGGCCTTTTTTAAACTTAAAATTATGGAAACATTTGAAATTGTTGGTGGAAAAAAATTGCAAGGAGAAATTGAGGTGCGTGGATCCAAAAATGCGACAACCCCAATTTTAGCGGCGACATTATTGACAAAAGAGGAATGTATTATTTCCAATATTCCGCTCATTGAGGATGTTTATCGCATGTTGGAAATATTGACTAGCATGGGTGCGGAAATCAAATGGTTGGGAAAAAGAAAAATTAGTATTAAAAATGAAAAAATTGATCCAGCAAAAATAGACACCGAAACTGTAAAAAAGTTGCGTTCCTCGATTTTACTTTTGGGTGCTTTGAGTGCGCGTTTTGATAAATTTAAATTTTATCGACCCGGTGGTTGTGTGATTGGTGCACGTCCACTTGGCACACATTTTGAAGCATTGCGTAAGATGGGTGTGGATATTTTGCAAAACGAATGTGGCTATGTTATTAATGCGCAAAAAAGAAAATCAGCTAGGATTACTTTGGGAGAAATGTCTGTAACGGCTACGGAGAATGCGATGATATTGGCGTCTTCACTTGAAGGAAAAACAACCATTAAAGCTTGTGCTTGCGAACCGCATGTGGAAGATTTAGGAAAGTTTTTGATTTCCCTTGGTGCAAAAATAAAGGGACTGGGAACGCATAGCCTGGAAATTATTGGTACAAAAAAAATGCACAAAGCAACGCATACTATTATTCCCGATGCTAATGAAGCGGCTACTTTTCTTATTCTCGCTGTAACAACTGGAAGCGCAATTAAAATTAAAAACGCCAAAGAGGAACATTTAGCTTTAGTTCTAGAAAAATTGCGTGAATTTGGAGCAGATTTTAAAATTGAAAAAAATAGTATCGAAGTTATTCCAGCTAAAAAAATAAAAGCTGTTTTTAAGATTGATACGAGAACTTATCCTGGTGTTCCATCAGATGTGCAAGCGCCTTTCGGTGTGCTTGCGACACAAGCTGAAGGAGAAACGCTAATTCATGACTCGCTATATGAAAGCCGCTTTAATTATATCAGCGAGTTGAAAAAAATGGGAGCCAAGGCAAAAATTTTGGATCCACACAGAGTGCTGATTAGTGGCCCAGCAAAATTAAAAGGTAAAATAATTACTAGTTTTGATTTGCGTGCTGGCGCAACACTGATTATTGCGGCACTGATTGCTGAGGGGAAAACAACCATCAAAGAAATTTATCAAGTTGATAGAGGTTATGAAAAAATTGAAGAACGGTTGCAAAAATTGGGTGCGAATATAAAAAGAATATAATTTTTTTAGGATAATTTCATGCTTGTACGAAAAATCGGAATTGATCTTGGCACTGCCAATGTTTTAGTTTTTGTTCCAGGGAAAGGCATTGTTTCCAACGAACCATCAGTAGTGGCGATTTCGCTTTTGGAAAATAAGGTTTTGGCAATTGGTAATGAAGCCAAGGAAATGCTTGGAAGAACACCAGATACAATCATGGCAAGTCGTCCAATGCGAGATGGTGTGATTGCCGATTATAAAATTACCGAAGCAATGCTTAAATATTTTATTAATAAAGTTAGTGGCAGATTTCGCTTGATTCGTCCAGAAGTGATGGTGTCTATTCCTGCCGGTGTAACTTCAACTGAAAGAAGAGCTGTCATTGATGCCACGATTAGGGCTGGTGCAAAAATGGCTTATGTCGTAAAAGAGCCAATCTTAGCAGCAATTGGTGCCGGAATTCCCATCAATAATGCCGCGGGCAATATGATTATTGATATTGGTGGTGGAACATCAGAAGTAGCAGTAGTTTCTTTGGGTGGAATTGTTTCAGCGCATAGTGCACGAGTGGGAGGAAATAAAATTGATCAAGCAATCGCAGATTACATTAAACGAAAATATAGCTTGTCGATTGGAGATCGCACAGCAGAAGATGTAAAAATAAAAATTGGCTCAGCACTTCCGCAAGTAAAAGAAGATTATATGGATGTGCGAGGACGAGATTTGACCGGAGGACTTCCAAGAACTGTACGAATTTCATCAAATGAAGTGACAGAAGCCATTCAGGATGAGTTGCGCGAAGTGATTAATGCGATTAAGAAAGTTCTACAAGAAACTCCACCAGAACTCGCGGCAGATATTATGGATAAAGGCATGGTGCTTTCTGGCGGTGGAGCGCTTCTGCGCAATCTCGATCAATTAATAACAAAAACAATCGGTGTGCCATGCTATGTGGCAGATGATGCACTATATTGTGTAATCAAAGGTATTGGCATCGCGCTAGAAAATCTTGAACTCTATAAGCGGACAATGATGTTATCTAAATAAATTATAAAATTATAAACTAATGAAAATCGGTATTGATGGCTCAAGGGCTTTTTTAAAACAACGAACTGGTATCGAAGAATATTCTTATCAGGTAATCAGGCGACTTCGCACTCGACTAAAAGATCATCGTGTAATTTTATATCTACGCGGAACGCAAAAAGTGGATTTTTCTCTGCCAAAAAATTGGCGTATAAAAAGAATTTATTTTCCTCGTCTCTGGACACAGCTTGGATTATCGTTGGAACTTTTTTTGTATCCCGTGGATGTATTGTTTATTCCAGCACATACCGTGCCACTTTTCCATCCTAAGAAAACTATCGTAACGGTGCATGGCTTAGAGTATGAAATTATGCCAGAAGCCTATTCGGCTTTTGAGCGATTCTATATGCGTTTATCTATCAAAAGTTCTTGTCGCTGGGCAAGCAAAATTATCAGTGTTTCTCGAAATACCAAAATGGATTTAATGAATTTTTATGAAGTTTCGGAAGAAAAAATTAATTTAGTCTATGAGGGCTATGATAATAAAACTAAAGAATTAGACTTGAATTTGGATGAAGCGAATGAAGTTATAAATTTAAAGCCGTATCTATTATTTGTCGGACGACTAGAAAAACGAAAAAATATTCTGGGAATCGTGGAAGCTTTTGATTTATTTAAACAAAAAACTAATTCCAAACATAAATTAGTTTTGGGTGGCAAGTTTGGTTATGGAGAAAAAGAAATTAAAAAGCGAATTGAAAAATCAGAATATAAAAAAGATATTATTTTGGTGGGATTTATCGCTGATGCAAAAAAATGGTGTTTATATAAAAATGCAGAAGTTTTTCTATTTCCCACATTCTATGAAGGCTTTGGTCTGCCAGTTCTTGAAGCGCAAAGTCAAGGCGTGCCAGTGATTACTTCAAATACCTCTGCTCTTCCTGAAGTTTCCGGAGGAAGTGCTTTTCTGGTTGATCCGTCTGAACCAAAACTTATTGCTGACGCGATTATCACATTAACACAAGATAAAAAAATAATTAAAGACATAATTAATAAAGGCCATGAAAATATAAAAAGATTTAGTTGGAATAATTGTGCAGATTTGATTGCAAAAGTTTTGACAGAATAAATAAAGTAAAATCAATTTTTTTATGCAAATCGAAAATTTAAAAAAAATACTCATTGAAAATGGTGAACCGAAATTTCGCCTAAGTCAAATTCAAAAAGCGATTTATCAAGATGGCATAGCTAGTTTTTCTGAAATTTCAACTATCCCGAAGAATTTGCGTGAACTATTGGAAAATAAAATTAAGATTTTATCTTTTGATGTAAAAAAAGTTTTAATTTCTAGCGATGGTCTTTCTCTGAAAGCACTTTTAGTATTGACTGATGGAAATGAGATAGAAACTGTTTTACTTTCGCCGATGCCCGGAAAATGGTCTGTTTGTATTTCTTCTCAAGTCGGCTGTTCTTTGAATTGCAGCTTTTGTGCAACAGGAAAAAATGGCTTTCAGCGAAATTTAACCGCCGAAGAAATTAGCGATCAAGTTTTATTTTGGAGACAACACTTGAAAGAAAATAAATTAACAAATATTGTTTATATGGGAATGGGGGAGCCATTTTTGAATTGGGATGAAGTAAAAAAAAGTTTGCATGATTTGGTGGATAAAAATTTATTTGCTTTTGGCTCACGAAGTATTTCAATCTCGACAGCAGGAATTCCGGCGGGAATTAATTTTTTAGCAGAAGAATTTCCTCAAATTAATTTGGCAATTTCTTTGCATTTTGCGACGGATGAAAAGAGAAATCAGTTTATGCCGATCAATAAAAAATATAATCTAGAAGAATTAAAGAAAGCCTTGCAGGATTATTTTACTAAAACGAGAAGACAAGTTTTTGTGGAATATGTAATGCTTTCCGGCATTAACGATAATGAAGAAGATGCTTATGCACTTTCAACTTATTTAAAGTCAATTGGCAATCGCCAACTTTTGCATATCAATTTAATTGCCTATAATGAAACAGGAAAAGAATTTATGCCATCTTCGGGTAATAAAATGCATTTGTTTAAAAATTATCTAGAAAAAGGCGGAATGAGTGTTACGATTAGAAAAAGTTTGGGGCAAGAAGTTACGGGTGCTTGTGGTCAACTGGCGGGAAAAAATAATTGACAAAAAAATAGAAAATCGTTAAGCTATTTTTAATTTATTAATAAAAAATTATGGAAGAAAAAAAAGAAATAATATTGGAGAAAATTACATCACTTTGCAAAAGGCGGGGATTTGTTTATCCATCATCAGAAATTTATGGTGGTATGCAAGCCATTTATGACTATGGTCATTACGGAACACTTTTAAAAAATAATATTCGTGATGCTTGGTGGAAAACAATGGTGCAATTTCGCGATGATGTCGTGGGATTGGATAGTGCAATTTTTATGCATCCGACAACTTGGGTAGCGTCTGGTCATGTTGGTGGTTTCAACGATCCGCAAGTTGATTGCAAGAAATGTAGAAGTCGCTTTCGTGCCGATCATATCTTGGAAGAATTTGGCATTAATGCTGATAAAGCACCGCTTGATGAATTGAATGGACATCTTGATAAATTGCGCGAGGAAAAAAAATTAAAGTGTGCTAATTGCGGTTCAACTGATTTGACGCCAGCCAAGATTTTTTCTTTAATGGTGAAGTCTAATATTGGTTCGCCAACGGATGAATTGAAAGAAGAGAATGTTGTTTATATGCGTCCGGAAACTTGTGGTGGAATTTATTTGGAATATAAAAATACAATGGATTCTTTGCATAAAAAATTGCCATTTGGTATTGCTCAAGTCGGCAAGGCTTTTCGCAACGAAATTGTGGCGCGCCAATTTATTTTTCGCACGCGTGAATTTGAACAAATGGAAATGCAATATTTTTTACATCCAGATATGATGAAAGAAAAATATGCAGAGTGGAAAACTGACCGTTGGGCATGGTATCTTGATTATGGTATTAAAGAGCATGAAATTCATTGGTATAAACATGAAAAACTGGCTCATTATGCCAGCGAAGCATATGACATTGAATATAAATTTAAAGCACTTGGTGGATTCAAGGAAATTGAAGGTATTCATGCTCGGGGCAATTGGGATCTTTCTCAACATGCTAAATTTTCCGGAGTGGAATTAAATTATTTTGATGAAAAAACAGCCGAAAAATTCGTTCCGCATATTATGGAAACTTCAGTTGGCTTAGGTCGATTAGTTTTCATGTTTTTAGATCAGGCTTATACAGAAGAAAAAGTTGGAGAGGAAACTCGCGTGGTTTTAAAATTGGATAAGCGATTGGCACCAGTGAAAATTGCAATTTTGCCACTTTCTAAAAAAGAAGAATTGGCAAAACCAGCCAGAGAAATTTGGAACACACTAAAACAAAATTTCATAGCAGAATATGATGAAACACAATCAATTGGAAAACGCTATCGTCGTCAAGATGAAATTGGCACGCCATATTGCGTGACGATTGATTTTGAAACTTTAAATGATGGTGCGGTGACAGTGAGAGATCGTGACACGATGATGCAGGAGCGAATTAAAATTTCTGAACTAGAGAAATATTTTTCATTTTTTTTGTCAGGGAAAAATATTAAGGATAAATTTACGAAATAAAAAATTGTTACATTTCTAAAAACTATGCTACAATAAAAAACATAATAGTAACTAAAAAAACAAAATAAAAAATGATATTTTTATTTAGACTAAAAAACAAAATAATCAAACACCCAAAATTCCACAGGGCTATTTTCCTTATCCGAAAATATTCCATCATCACCAGCATCATTTTTGGTATCAGCCTAGTGCTTTGGCATAATTTTCCTGAAAAATATCAATTGGCTAATTTAGGAAAACCATCCGTAGAGACGCAATTTATTGCGTCTAATGCTATGGTTGCAAATCAAGATAACGGTTACCAAGACGCGATGAATCGCGTCTCTACGGGAAATCAAAATCAAACCCCTACGACGATGACAAATAATGGCCAATCTGTGGTCCTCGCTGAAACTATTGTTAATGATCAGGTCGCCTTCGCCAAGGCTACGGCGGACCAAGGCAAAAAAACCCTCCAGATGGCTGGCTCACTCACCGGCAAAGATGGCAAACCTGTCGAAGGCACTTATCCCATCCGTTTCGCCATCTACACCAAAGACCGCAACACCCTCGATCCCGCTCCCTCCGACACCGATCAAAATCAAAGAATCTGGGAAGAAACCCGAGACATCACTTTCAAAAATGGCATCTTCCAAGTCGAACTGGGCGAAGTAACCGACCTCCCAACCATCACCGAAAACAGCAACCAACTCTTCATCGGTATGAAAGTCAACACCGATAGTGAAATGGTCCCCAGAAAAAGAATCAGCACCCCACTTTTTTCTTTCAACGCCGGCAACTCCATTACCCTCAA